>QIAP01000135.1 GCA_003225075.1 Acidobacteriota bacterium
AAAAAAAAGTGCCACTCCGTTTCCAATAGTCCACTGTTGCTTGCGAAGATCTCGTTCACTTGTCCCCTCGAATAGCGCTAGGTGGCGATCGTGTAGGGAGGACTGAACTCGGGGACACCGGCGTGGCGGCCGGCAATCCAGCGCAGCACGTATACCTTCTTGGGGTCAGTCAGACCGTGAGTGATGGAATTGGGGATTACCTCGAGCAGCGTGTGGGCGCCGAGGTCTCTGTAGTAATCGGTCGCAAACGTCGCCAGTGGAAGGTTAGGACGGATGTATCTCGATCGTCAATTTGGGAGTATAGATTCGGTAGTGTCTTAGTACCAATTAAGCAGCTCGATGAATAGCCAACCAAACAACAGGGAACGAATACCCGCCCTCTCGCGTGGGCGTTTTGTTGGAGAACAGAGGACCTGACCTGACCGATGCAGCAGAAACTTGCTACTCTGAGCAGCAGATTTTGCGTGGGGTTAAGGCAAAGGCGAGCCGTGAGGCTCGCCTTTTCATTTGTTCCACTGGTGTCAGGCGGCTTTGCCTGCGGCGATCTTGTGGCCAGTTGAGGTATGCACGTCGAATGTGCGGATAACGGGTTCGGCCTCGAGCAAGGGCTGTATCGTTTCCCGAACGTTGTTGTACTGTTCGCGCTGATAACGCTCTGCGTCTTCGCTTGTCTTCCAAAAGCTCAGTGCTAAAACCCGATCGCCCTCCTCGTCCGAGACGAGAACAATCTCGTCCACGAAGCCTTTCTGTTTCTTCAAGATCGGCACCGCGCTCTCATTGATGGTATTGGAGAGTTCTCTTGCTTTGCCGGCTTTGCTGGTTAGTTCAACTAAGCGTGTAAACATGAATATGCTCCTTTCCTTGGTTGGAGGGTGAAAGGAACCGTCGCGGGCGCGACGACGGAAGTATGTCTCGGCTTTGCCGCCTACGGTATGCCTAGAAGAACCTTTGGTCAATTGCCCAATTATGGTGCAGCGTCCGAGGCCGCGTCTTCAGGCGCTCTTTTTCGACGTGATGGCTGAGAAGGCCGACCAGCGCTGCTCGACATTCTTGCTGCCGCAGTGTGGGCACAGCACTTCGCGTTCTTCATAGTCCACAAGAGACAAAATCTTATCGAAGAATTTCTTGCATTTCGGGCAGAAGAACTCGTAGTGAGGCATACGGACCTCCCAAAGTGATAGAAGGATAGTGAGAATTCTAGACCTCGGGGTCGCCTACTCTCAGACGTTGAGCGCTCATGGTGGGCGAATTTTTGCGTGGCTAGGTCACGGATTTTTCAGGAGGTCTGGGTCGCGGATTTTGCGTAAGTAATGCGCGCACGTTGTGGGTACGGCGACTCCTAGGAGCGATCTGGGCGCTCCGAGCATTTCTCTGGAGGGATGGAGTGACGAAAAATCCAGGGGCCCTCGGAAGCAATGCCGGACCTGGGCGATCGGTCGTGCCCAGGCAGACCATAAGAATAGCCCCCATGACCGTGCTGGGAATTCGGAGTGTCACAAGACCCTGGTAATTGAATTTCGACACAAACGGCGTTAGAGTCTCTCCATCTCGGCACACGGCCGCTCGGGAGGCGAGCCATGATCGCTCAACAGCCAGCAAATGAGAAGGAGAGACTGAAGACACTTCGGGGCTATGAGATTCTCGATACGGAACCAGAAGCAGGTTTCGACGATCTCACGTTATTAGCTTCTTACATTTGCCAGACTCCGATTGCACTGATTAGCCTCATTGACGTTGACCGGCAATGGTTCAAATCGAAGGTTGGTCTTTCACTCAGCGAGACCTCGCGCGACATTGCCTTTTGCGCTTCAGCGATTCTCCAGTCCGATGATGTTTTCGTTGTGCCTGATGCTACTCAAGACGAGAGGTTTGCAGAGAATCCTTTGGTTATCTCCGAGCCAAAAATCCGCTTTTACGCCGGCGCAGCTCTGATAACGGATGGCCAGGCACTTGGAACGTTATGCGTAATTGACCGGGTGCCTCGGAAGCCGAGCCCGCAGCAATTGGAGGCACTCAGAGCGCTGAGCCGCCAGGTACTGGCGCAACTTGAGCTGCGGCGCAACCTCAAGAGGCTGGCGAAGTCTCTCGTGGCGCGTGATCGAACAGAAGACGAGAAGGACCATGCCCTTCAAGAACTAAAGGCGGCTTTAGCGAACATACGCACCTTAGAGGGATTGCTGCCAATCTGTTTGTCTTGCAAAAAAATACAGGATCAAAGAGGCAATTGGCAACCCTTCGAATATTACGTGAGAGCGCATTCGGAAGCGAAAGTCACTCACAAAATCTGTCCGGATTGTTCCAGGGCGATCTCGGTGTGATCCCCAATTGATGGTTCCACAGCAGAAGGATTGTTTAGCGACTTCCAGATCTGGTCGACAGCATCGACGGTATCCTTGAAGCAAGCACGAATGCTTGGGCCGTTGACTTGCTGACAAGGGCAGCCTAACATGGCGACCTGCCGTGGGTTGCATATGGTAGGCACGGTAATTTCCCACTACCGCATCGAGGAGCGACTCGGAGGCGGCGGCATGGGAGTGGTCTACCGCGCCCAGGATCTCAGACTAGGCAGGAATGTAGCACTCAAGTTTCTTCCACCAGAGCTGGTGCGCGACCATCAAGCCTTGGAGCGATTTCAGCGCGAGGCACGTGCTGCCTCTGCCCTTAACCATCCCAACATTTGCACTATTCATGAAATTGACGAATCTGATGGGCAACCCTTTATTGTGATGGAGTTCCTCGAAGGGTGCACGCTTAAACACCTCATCACCGGAAAGGCGCTCGACAGTGCTCAAATCCTGGAGATTGTAATTCAGATCGCTGATTCGCTCGATGCTGCCCATGAGTCTGGAATCATTCATCGCGATCTCAAGCCGGCGAATATTTTCATCACCCGTCGTGGCCAAACCAAAGTACTGGATTTCGGTCTTGCTAAGCTGGTTACGAAACCGCGCAGAATGGTGGAAGAGGTGGGTGTCTCAGCTCTTCCTACGGTGGGAGCAACGCAGGATTTAACCAGTACCGGGGTCGCGGTTGGCACGGTTGCTTATATGTCGCCAGAGCAGGCCCGCGG
>QIAP01000161.1 GCA_003225075.1 Acidobacteriota bacterium
AAACACAAGCCAGCCCTGGCTCGCTGCCAAGCGGTCCCATTGATACCAATCAGCTTCGAAATGATTGCCGTCGGCATCCGCTGGGCCGCCGTGGATTAGGACAAACATGGGCAGATGCTTAGCCTCGAACTTACCAGGCGGATAGATGAGCATCCCTTCGACGCTCGATCCATCATCAGCCGTCCACCGGTAGGGTTTGCCCTTGGGCAGTTCGCGTTCCGTAAAGATTTTGTTGAACGAAGTAATCGGACGGGCTTGCTGAAGCTTGTCACCGCTATCCGCTAAGTAGACTTCTGTAGGATGTTCCAGAGATGAATAAATGAAGGCTATGCGCGGAGAGTGATCGGCGGCGGCAACGACCTCGTAGGTGCCTGGCCATCCGTTTTGTTTGGTGAAAGGTGCTGGCAGCTTGGCCTGGGAATAGATTTGTACCTCGGTTCCGACACGCCCCGGAGCTACAACTCTTCCATCGGGGGCAATTGCATAACGCCCGACGGCCCCGCCAAAATCGCCGGCCCAGCGCTGCACTTCGCCGCTCTGGCTGTCCACCCAGTAGAGCCGGGTCTGAGTATCTTTGTACTTTCCCTCCACTGAACCAAGATCCACGCGAAAGAAAACGTGCTGGCCGTCGCGGGCCCACTGCAGGTCTTGCTCGACTGCTTCGTTGTGAGTAAGTTGGCGCGGTGGGCGTTCAGGAGACGCATTTGCGAGATCAACCACGTAGATTTCGAATTCGTTGATTTTCTCCTGGCGTTCGGAAATTGATGTCGTCACAAAGGCGAGTTGGCGTCCATCAGGCGAGGTCTCCAGTTGTTCGATACGCCATAGGGTGCGCGCCAATCCTTTAGCGCCTGGCGTTGCGCCGGAGCGCTTCTCAGCTTCAGGAATTTCCTTAGTCCCTGCCGCCTGGTCACGTCCCATTGCCTCATCAATGGTGATACTGAAAATCATGTCGCCGCGTTCCGCCGCGCGATATTGAATCACATCCTTCCAATCTTTTTTGTAAGTGTCCTGCTGCTCTTTATTCCACGGTATGCGCGTGGCGAAGTAGAGAGTGCGAGAATCGGGTGACCAGGAAAAGGCATGTACTTCTTCGTCTCCCTGCGTCACAGGAAATGCCTCGCCTCCACCTGGTGAGATTAGGTAAAGCTGGCTGATTTCTTTGCCCTTGCCTTCCGAGTCATCGGCGGCATCTCCTTCTTTTCCAGAGGAGATTTTGCGTTCGGACAGAAACGCGATCCAATGGCCATCGAGCGACCATTGCGGGTTAGTGTCGTGCCCCGACTGCGTTAGCTGAACCAGATTCCGAGTGGCGTGACCATCATCACGATAGAGCCACAGATCCTTGCGATAGATTTGCTGATCCCAGTCGGCGCGCTCGATGCCGATCACAACCGAATTGCCGTCTGGTGAAAGCTTGAGCGCGGTGAACCCAACTGAATTAAAGAATTCGTCAAGAGTGACGCGCGGCTTTTGCGCCGCTGCGGGGAGAGGGAGGACAAGAAAAACAGCCAACACAGTGGCGACAAGCGGATTTTTGTTGATCATAGGAGAAGTTGTGGCCGCAAAGAGATATACAACGGGCGGCGTGCCAAGCGCAAATCAGAAACTCACTTTTCGACTGCCGGTCACATTAGAGGTGCGATACCTACTACGGTTAAAACCGTACCGGGCAGCTCACGATAGGCGGTGCTTCCCAGCCACAAAAAATCGTGAAATCCGCGCAGGTTGAAGGCGTCGCCCTGCCGGCGCCGTGCGTCGGCGAGAAATTTGATGATCAGCAGCTTGCCGATCTGATACGAGATGGCTTGGCCTGGACTTGAAGCAAAAAAAGCTGCCTCAGCGTGAGCCGTAGACCCATCCATAGGAACGGTATTCTTGAGGTATTCCGCCCCTTGATCAAGAGAGAATTCCCCGAGCGCGAGCCTGACGTCCACCTCCACTCGCAGCGCGCGTAAGCGCATGAAATTGTCGATGATTTCGCGAGTGCGTGGGCTGTCGTCGAACAGACCTGCTTCCAGCATCATTTCCTCTGCATAGAAACCGATACCCTCGTTGGCTCCGGAATCGTAGTAATGACGGCGAATCGGATCAGGGTTTGCCCATGACAGCACCAGTTGAAAATAGTGGCCGGGCACGCCCTCATGAACGATCTCACCACGCGGATCTTTAGCAGTCGTCAGAGGGAAATAGCCGAGGCTGGGACTGGGTGGCGCAATGTAACGAATGCCGTTTTCCTTAAGGTGAGTGGGCCCGGTGAAATAGTCGTCTTCACCAATGCTGGAAAGCGGCTCAAGATATGGCGGCAACGCAGCAAACCGATAGTGTTGCACCCACTTGGGCACGGTCAGGATGTCTTTAGCCTCAAGATACTGGCGAACCGCAAGTTCGTCTTTTTCTTCGTGCGCTATCTGCTCGGCTTGATCTTTAAAGAGCGCGAGTTGTGGCTGGCCAATATTGCGATGCTCTTCGTAGGTCTGGAATGCAACCGAGCGCGCCCATTCGTCGCGACCTGCACGAAGTAATTGTTCAGGTGTGTATGGCAACAGAGCAACATTCTTCAGGAAGAAGACATAAGCGTCGCGACCGATCGCGCTTTGGGAGGACATTGAGGGCATCCGCTGCTTCAGCCAGTTGCGGTACGACTCCAATGCAGTGATGGCTTTCTCGGTAGCTGCATCCAGGTCCCGCGCACCTTCGCTATCGAGGAGTGGCTTGAGTTCCTGTACCGACTTCAGTAGTCGTGGACCTATGTCCTGCAGTTGATCGAGGGCCAGACGGGCGAACGGGCCGACCGCTTGCGTGAGATTTTCTTTCGCGTCTTCGATGGTGCCTGGGATGGAAGCCATCGTGTTAACAATGTGGCGTGTTCTCGCAGAATCGAACGGAGGCGGTGGCAGTAGCAGATTAAAGTACGCGCCCAGACTCTGGTCCAGGTAAAAGTTCGGGTTGCGTTGCCAGCCACGGTTCAAATCCAATTCCCACCGAACCCGAGCGATTGCCGAGCCTATCAGCCGATAATCCACCTGCCGCGGAATCGGCGCAGAAGACAGGTTCATTTTCCCCCTACGCGCTTCGAACTCGTCCAGTCGCCGGCGATAACTAACTACTGTTCGGGGTGACCAGTCGGGCCCCCAACCCGGTGGACGTTCCAGACGTGGGATATCATCAGTTGAAATTGGTTGTTCCATGGCTCGCCACGCCCAGAAGTCGCGGGCAAGGTCGTCGAGGTCGTCGGCATGCAGTAACGATGTGCTTAAAACGAAAACCAAAAGCACAACGTTGCGTTTCAAGAAGTGCCCCACAATTCCGCCTCTATGAGAATTATCTACCAGCATGCGTCGCCGCATGCGCGGCCGGACAAATCGAGCCTCGCCTTATGGCGCAGGTTCAGAATTCTTAAGTGCTTCATCCAGAGTCTGGCTACTCTTCGCACCGTTGCCATCAAGCAAGCGCCAGCCGTCATCGTAGTGTCTGAAGCCGACGGTTGATTTGTAATGGGCATCACCGGCATAGAGCGCCGCACCAACTTCGTTGAGCGGGATCCATCGCCAGGTGAAATTCACATCTGCAAAGTTGCCACCCTTGCTGATGCCGGTCACCGCAACCAGTTCCCGGCGCACGGTCGGTATGCTGAAGTATTGCTTACCGCTATCGCTGCTGTGAATCAGGTCGCGAAACGTTTCTACCCCGATCGGAGTCAACGCAACTTCCCAACACGGTGGAGGCGTTACATTAGCGGTGCACCGCACCGTGGTGCCATTGATCCAACCCTTCTGCTGCAACACCAGGTACTCAGGTGACACATAATCCTTGTTAGAAATAAGCCCGGTGCGCAGCCAAAAGTGGTCTGTTGATTTGAAAGTCTCTGACCCGGCAATGAGATCAGCCGCTAGTCGGCGTGTCAGGAAATCTTGAGGCGAACACCCGGCACACCCCAGCGAAAGGAGGATCACCGCACCGAAGGAATGCAGTCGTTGTAAGTAAGCGAGCACGTAGTAAGGCCAGTCAGGATTACTGCTGACCGAGGATTGTAACCAAACGGGAAGCTCGATGCGGCAAGAAAGGAACAGCAGCTATTTGCCCATCAAACTTGGGCGCCCATCGGCCGGGCAGCACCGTGCCACACCTGGGACAGCATCCTTCGGAGGTCAGATGGTAGTCCTCGATGAGATAGCTGTGGCGCTTGATCAGCGTCTCGCCGCAGTGGTGACAATGTGTGTTTTCCAAATCTCCAACCAATCCGGGGAGATTACCCGCGTAGACGTAGCGAAGCCCCGCTTCTTTTCCAATTTTCGTGGCCCGGAGCAGATCTCGGGGTGTGGTGTCTTCCGGACTGGTCATCTTATAGTCCTTGTGGAAAGCAGTCACATGCCAGGGAATATCGGGCGAGATGCCGGCAAGAAATTCCGTTAAGCCGCGAAGTTCATCATCAGAATCATTGAAGCCGGGAATAAGCAGGGTAACGATTTCGAGCCACAATCCCATATCGTGCAGACGACGGATGGTGTCAAGGGTCCGTCCGATACGGCCGCACAGGTCGTGATAGTGACGGTCATTGAAACTCTTGAGATCAACTTTGTACAGATCAACCCAGGGACGTAGATATTCGAGCGCCTGTGGCGTGCCATTGCCGTTTGAAACAAAGCCGGTGATTAGCCCCGCTGCTCTAGCTTCTTTGAATACCGCGATCGCCCACTCGCTCGTAATCAGAGGTTCGTTGTATGTGCTGACCAGCACCTTTGCGCCCTGGGCAAGTGCGTCGCGTACCAGCGCCTCAGGAGTGACTTCGAGTGGAGGCGACACGGCATTCGGATCGCGCAAAGCCTGTGACGTAACCCAGTTCTGGCAATATCCGCAGTGCAGATCGCATCCCAACATTCCGAAACTATAGGCAAGCGATCCCGGATAGGCGTGGAAGAAGGGCTTCTTCTCGATCGGATCGCACTGGACGCCGCCGACATAGCCCCAGGGTACATAGAGCGTTCCTCCCCTGTTGTACCGGACTTTGCAGACCCCAGGTTGGCCGTCGGGGATGGGGCAGCAATGTCCGCAGGCGTAGCAGCGCACGCGGTTGCGATCGAGTTTCTCATAGAGGTCTCCCTCGCGAACTTTCTCATCGACGACCTCGCGCAGGGTTGGCATAAGCTCTATTTTACTGGATGGAAGTGCAACACGGCACCTACCCGCCGACGTTCTGCAGCGCTTAAGATCAGGTTTACTGGGCCGGATTTGACTGGTTGGCGAGCTGGTGCTGGTGGATCCATTCGTCAGCCTGCTGCTGGGCGGCGAGCACCTGGGCACGGCTCATGCGAGACGTGAGCACCGCTGCCCGATATTTGCTGGCTTCGTCGCCACCCGCGCGAGCCAGAATGGACCAGAAATAGGCCTTGCTCACATCCTGAGGAACACCGCGTCCCGCCCAGTAATACGCCCCTAAGGTGGCTTGAGCGACTACATGTCCTTGCTCTGCCGCTTTGGAAAACCAGCGAACCGCTTCGGAATAACTCTGTGGGACCTCATCTCCCGTCGCGTAGCGGGCACCCAATGTGAATTCGGCTGTAGTGTCGCCCTGCTGAGCCAAGCTTCGCAGATCATCCAAAGTGCTCGCTTCGGCCCGAGATTTCATCCCCGCAGTTTTAGTGATCTTAGCGGACGTTATTTGTTGCGGTGCAGCCGGGTGATCCCATCTGCTCTCGATTGTTGGAGCCAGCAGGAATCCCAAGACCAAGGCTACCGTGGCGGCAACCGCGATCAACAGAATTAGATGAGAACGAGAGATAGGAATGCCATGCAACCGATCAGGTTCTGCCCTCTCAAGGGGTGCAATTGAAGACTCAGGGTTTACAGAATTCGCGATCTTGTTGGTTACGGACGAGACCACGTTCCGATCTGCCAAACCCTGTGTTCGCGATGCCTGCGGCTGACTCACTGTCGCAGCAATAATGTTCGCGAGCCGCTCCAGAGTCCTGTCCTCTGTTTCTCCGAACGCACACGGAACGGGAGAGAAAACCTCCAATAGTCCTATAACCCTCTCCCCATTACGAACAGGCACCGCAACCATGGAGCGGATTCCGAGGCGACGGCAAGTCTCGCGATCCACCAGCAAGTCGGTTTCGGAATCATCGCAACGCAATAGTTTCCCGCTGCGGACACATTCGCCCGAGAAGCCCGACCCAACTTGCAGCCGCGCACCAACCCCGGGAGCATCAGAGCCCGCGCTGGCGCGACAAACCATTACTGCTCTATGTTCTGCTTGTGACTCTTCAATCGCCAGCGCGATGGCGGCACCGGATGCGCGGCTGAATGCCCGGGCTCGCTCCGCTAATAAATCCAAAGCGGCGTCAACCCTGGATCCAAGAGCATTTACCTCGACTTGCACCGCGGAGAGCGCAGACAGCATTGCGCTGTAATCGGATGCCACGCCGTCAGTCGCTTCCGCTATCCCCATCGCATCGGGAGCCACTGTGTGGGTGTCCGCCCTGGCGACTTCCGATTCTGCTGCAGCGGGACGGTCAGCCAGCTGCTTCCCCTTAGCCGCGTGGTTCGCGCACGCGATCAGTGAATTGAAAAGCAACCATTCCTGTAGTTCGCGAAGAGACGCATCAGGTATCTCAGGAAAACGGATGCCTACCCGTCCCGTTCCATCGGCCCACACTACGAAGCCAGTAGTGTGGATATAACTCTTTGTTTCAGAAAGGTCGAGGCACAAGTTAAAGGTGCCGTTCACTTCCAACGGGGAAGAAGTCTGAATGGCGGCTCCGCTTTCGCTGATGTCGATGATCTCGCTCAGGTCCAGCACCATGCCGCTCGATGGCCCACTGAAGCTGGCATAAGCCGGACTGTGGACTCTCTGGCGTGGACGCCGGCGGCGTTCGAACGGGAAATGTGCCGCATCACTTCTGGCAACCGCCGGGTTGGCTTCCAGGGGCTCCATGGGGGGAAATCTCCCTACATATTACCCCGAGTTGTGCTCGATGTAAGTATCGTTTAGGGGCGGGAGGCCCGAATTAGTCTATCGCCACACGCCTAATCCCGAAGTGGCCGGATCAATGAAAGCCGTGAAATGGCAGCCACCGTCATGCTTGCGAGGAACTGCATCGTAGTCGCGTCGGTGTGATCAAAGGCGTGGGGAGCGGATGAAAGAACTTCAAAAATCCCGAGAGTTCTGCGGAATTGCCGCAACGGCGCCACCAGGATGGAGCGGACACCAAGACGGCGGCAGCTCGCCAAATCCACAAACGGATCGCTCTCTGTGTCGTCACAGAGCAGGACTTCGCCAGTGCGCACCGATTCGGCAGATAGGCCGGAATTGGCCTGCAAGCGAACCCCGAGATCGGGAGCAGTGCGGCCGGTGCGCGCGCGGCAAACAATCTCGTCTCCTTTGCGCAGCGCGATTGCTGCCCCAGTCGCCCCGGTCAAAGCCTGCGCACGCTCAGCAATGATGCTGATCCCCGGTTCCAAATCCAACTCTATTCCAATTGCCATATCATCAAAACTCTGGCGGTTGGCTTGTTCTGGTAAGCCTTGTTCTGGTAAGCCTTGTTCTGGTAAGCCCGTTTCTCTTGTACGCAGGTGATGCCGACCGGGCAGCGAAGTAATGGGCAAGCAGTCTGTCATTTCTCGCGACGCCCGTCGGTCTGCAAACATAGATTGCGACAACACAGATTGCGACAACATAGATTGCGGCGCGGGCGACGAACGAACGGTACGCAGCAGCTCCCTGACCAGCCGATCAAGCTCTGCGTCGGCGATCAAATGAGCGGTTTGCTGATCGCGAAGGGATCCCCCAAGAACGCGGCAGAGGCTGAGCAGACTTTGGCTGCCACAAGCTAGACAAAACCCGGTGTTGTTCTCACAGATGAGTTCGCATTGCACACAAAAAACTGCTGATTGCAATGAGACAAAACTGACATCACTGGCACGAAGACGGCCTGACATCCGCGAGAATTCCTCCGCTTCGAAAATGAGTTAGAAAGGTAAATGCATGCAGCCCAAGGAGAAAGTGTCGGGGGTGGTTCTGGGCTGTGAATAACTCATGGAAACGTTTTTCGTGATGTGCGCTTTGATATCTTCTATCAGAAGATTGTGAGTGGATGTCTTTTGCCTGACACGGTATACTGAGAACCTTTAGAGGAGAACTGCATGGAATGGACGACTCCGCAATTCGAAGAAATCACGCTGAACTGCGAAATTAACTCTTATGTGAACGCCCAACTCTAGACGAGCCTCCACGTCATAGGCCCCGCAAGATTACCTCTGCAATCCGTCCTGACGCCTGGCCGTCCCACAGCGGTATGGCAGTAGCAGCCTTCTTTTTTCCACTGAGAATCCGGCTGGTTTCCGTTTGAAGAAGCGCGATATCGCGTCCTACTAACACATTGGTCCCACTGGAAACCGTGATAGGACGTTCGGTATTCTCGCGCACCGTGAGGCAAGGTACTCCCAAAAATGTAGTTTCCTCCTGAATGCCTCCGGAATCCGTAATCACCACAGTTGCTTTGCGCTGCAGCGCAAGAAATTCCAGATAAGGCTTGGGTTCGAGCAGACGTAACCGGCCATTCGAGAGCGCCTCAAGTCCGAGATCTGCGATGCGCTGCCGCGTGCGCGGATGGACCGGGAACAGCACCGTAAGATCGTTGGACAACTCCGATAACGCGAACAGCATTCGCTTCAGCCAGGGGAGATCGTCTACGTTAGCCGGCCGATGCAGAGTTACCAGAGCAAAGCGCTGCGGAAGTTCTCGGCTGGACTGTGCCTCGGCGAATGGCAAGAGTCTGACTAACGTATCCACCATAACATTCCCGACAAAATGAATTTTCGCGGATTCGACTCCTTCGCGAAGCAGGTTCTCGTCGGCATCAGCCGAAGGAGTAAAGAGCAGAGTAGAAAGCTGGTCAGTGATGAGCCGGTTGATCTCTTCCGGCATACTGCGATCCCTGGATCTCAGTCCAGCCTCAACGTGCCCGATGGGCACAAGAAGCTTGGAGCAAACCAGGGCGGCAGCCATGGTGGAGTTTACATCGCCGTAAACCAGGACCAGGTCCGGTTTGCGCTCCAGAATGATAGGCTCCAGCCGCGCGATGATTTCGGCCGTTTGCTGAGCGTGGCTGCCGGAACCGACGCCAAGATTCACATCGGGTTCAGGCATTTCGAGCTGCTGGAAGAAGACGCCAGACATGTTTGAATCGTAATGCTGGCCGGTATGGATCAGCGTCTGGCGAACTCCGGCTGACGTAGTCAATGCGCGCAGAACCGGCGCGGCTTTCATGAAATTAGGACGAGCGCCAACTACGTGGAGAACATCCATACTAGAGTGCTTCGCCGATTCCAGATCGCGGGTCACAAATCTTGCCTGCCGGACTTGGGAATAACTGAGATTGTAATTGGTCCTTAGGTGCGGTCAAGGAAAGGAACGATCATCACCCGGCTTGCACGGCCACCAGAGTCCGAGTCTGTTCCGGCCGAGCTATTACCTCGCGGGGTTGACTGAAGACCCGATCCAGCGCATCGGCGAGAGCCACCGGGAAAACGGCAGTAAGCAGATTCACGTCCAACTGTAGATCACGTTGCGTGTACAAGCGCTGAATAGTCATCGATCCACGCCGGCGATTTGACGAGGTCATCAGATCAAGAGTGAGATTCCATGACGGTAGGCTATCCCGCAAGCCGGGCTGCCCATTTTTTTTCCAATAAAAGGATGCAGCTTCCCGGCGCGGGTGGAAGATTTCTACCGGCACCTGACCGGGATCATCATTGGGCAGCAGCTTGAGGTTCAAATGGAATGCGTCAAAGTCATTGCTGCTGAAGGCAGCTTCAAGAATTCGACACAATTGATCGTAATCACGCGTGGCTTTCAGTTCCTCGGTTGCGCGTCGAATTGCAAGATTATTGATAAAGATCTGGCGTTGCTCCATGGTTCTCTGAGCTACCCGGCGCAGTTCCCCGAATTCGAGATATCCAAGATGCTGCACGCCTATCCAGATGCCGGTCCCTAGAACGGCAAGAACGAGCCCGAGAGTGCTTCCCGTCGGCCATAATAGAAACAAGCTGAGCAGCGCAAACAATGCTGACACCGCGTATAGGACGATTACCACCTGCCGGTGTGAAAGTCCGCGCTGCAGCAGCTTGTGATGAATGTGTTCGCGGTCGGCTGTGAAAAGCGGCCGTCCACTGATCAGGCGGCGGAGCAGCGAAAGCGTCGTCTCAAGGATGGGAAGCCCGAACGAAACAACCGGTATGGCGATGGCAATGATGGTAGGAGCTTTCTGCGCACCTTCCAATGCAAGCGCGCTCAGCAGAAATCCTATGAACAGGCTTCCGCAATCTCCCAGGAAGATTGTCGCCGGGTTGAAGTTGTAACGGAGAAAACCAAGGATCGCTCCGGCCAAGGCGATCGTCATCAGAGCAACCAGGGAAGACTGGCTCAATAAGGCAACTACAAAAACGATTAAAGTCGAAAACAGAGAGGATCCAGCCGCGAGGCCATCCAAGCCATCAATCAGGTTAAACGCATTGGTGACGGCCAGCACCCATAGAATCGTAAGCGGCAAGCCTACATACCAGGGAAAGCTGTGTGCGCCAAAGAGCACCGGCAAACCATCGATCCGCAAACCGCCCGCAAATAGCATGCTGGCGGCCACCGCCTGCACTGCAAACTTCACGTAAGGTCCTATATTGCGAATGTCGTCGTAAATCCCCAGCAGAAAAATCAGAATTCCTGGGATTAGGATCGTCCCTAATTTTTGAAAAGGAAATCCGGGTTGGAGCTTGTGAAAATACCAGCTTATAAAAATAGCGGCAGCAACACTGAAGAAGAATGCGAAGAAAATCGCTACGCCACCGAGCCGTGGAAGCGCAGTATTGTGCAGATGCCGATCGAAAGTTGGAGCAGATAACCATCCGCGCTCTGCCGCGAGATTCCTCACGTACCTGGTGAGGACAAACGACAGTATGAGTGAAAGCGCGAAGGTCCAGAGATAAACCGCTGTCAACGAGTCTCCCTCACTTTAAGAAGGGGCGTTCTTCGCTGAAGCATGCTGCGAGCGAAGTTCGCAATCGCAAAACAAACACAGCCAACGAGATCTTCACCTAACCAATAAAGTGGGCTTGATTAATTGCGACTATAGCAACCGGGAAAAGTCAGGCACAATTCTCTTTCTTGGTACGTCTGTGGAAAAATTGCGTAGCGGATAGGACGCAGTTCCCTTCCCCATGGCATCAAGAGCGCTCGCGCTCCCGCCATCTGCTTGCCCTTCACTGTTGATTTAGTGCCCTACTAAGGGTATATATGACGCCACGAAAACACTCGCGACGCTACCGGGGATGCTGTCGCGGGGCTCGGCATTTCTATTCTTGTCTTTATACCTCGTTTCGAAGTTTTAAGAACTAGACTGCCACTCCACACCCTGAGTGCAACTCATCCAGCCCGGCGGCGTGGGCAGGAGGTAGCGGATGGATCCAGCACCCAAAGACGTGACCACCCTCCTAAAGGACTTAAGCGGGGGGAAGCAACAGACAATGGCCGCCTTGGTTCCGTTGCTCTACTCCGAACTGCGGCGCTTGGCCTCGCACTACCTCAAACAGGAACGTGTCGACCATACTCTGCAAGCGACCGCCCTCGTGCACGAAGCTTACCTCCGTCTGATCAATCAGCGTGAAGCTCAGTGGGAGAACAGAAACCAGTTCTTCGGGGTTGCGGCGCAACTGATGCGTCGAATCCTGGTTGATTATGGCCGCGCCCGCCATGCCGCCAAACGCGGAGGCAACTCCGGCAAAGTGTATCTGGAAGAATCGGTCATTGTTTCAAAGCAGCGAACTGCGGACGTAGTCGCTCTGGATGAGGCTCTCATCAAGCTTGCCGAGGTGGATCCCCAGCAGGCCCGCATCGTAGAGTTACGCTTCTTCGGAGGCTTGACCGTCGAGCAGGCAGCCGACATTCTTTCTATCTCCCCAGCGACAGTCAAGCGGAATTGGAACGTTGCCAAGGCGTGGCTGGCGCGTGAACTGGAACGCAACCAGAGTGATGTCTGAGAAGCGGCAACAGATCAATGATCTCTTCAGCTCCGCCTTGGAACAAAGCCCGGGTGAGCGCGAGGCTTTCCTTCGGCAGGCGTGCGGGGATGACCAGTCTCTTTATGCGGAAGTTGAGTCCCTGCTCTTGCATTACGACGATTCTTTCCTGGAAGAGTCTCCCGCCAGTGAGATTCCTTCCTTTCCCGGTCACGCCATGGTGGGAAAGCAGATCGGTGCTTACCGAATTATCCGCGAGTGTGGGCACGGCGGTATGGCAGTGGTCTACCTGGCGGAGCGAGCTGATCGCGAGTACCGCAAGCGCGTGGCCGTCAAGATGGTCAAACCCGGTGCTGGCAAGGATGACATCCTTCGCCGCTTCCGCAACGAACGCCAAACACTGGCAGCACTGGACCATCCCAACATCGTCAAACTCCTCGATGGAGGCAGCACCGAAGAAGGTCTGCCTTATCTGGTCATGGAGTATGTCGAGGGAATCCCCGTCGACCAATATTGCGATTCCCACAAGTTGTCCGTCCCCAAGCGTCTGCAATTGTTCCGCACCATATGCGAAGCCCTGCACTACGCACATCAGAAACTAGTCATCCATCGCGATCTCAAGCCCAGCAACATTCTGATAACCAACGACGGGATTCCGCGGCTGATGGATTTTGGGATTGCCAAGCTGCTCAATCCCGAATGCTTCCAAACCGAACTGGTCACATTAAGCGATCGACGGCCCATGACTCCCCAATACGCCAGTCCCGAGCAGGTACGCGGTGAGCCGGTTACCCCGGCGACTGACATCTATTCTCTGGGAGTACTGCTGTATTACCTGCTTACTGGCCGCCGGCCTTATGGGGCGGCGGGCTTGTCACGCTTCGAGCTTGAGCGGCTGGTTTGTGAAGTCGATCCCGAAAAGCCCAGCACGAAAGTTCAAAAAGTAGACGAAGTCGATTCCGCCGCCAGCAAGGGGAAACCATCGACATCGCCCGAGGTCCTCAGCCAGGCCCGCGATACGAGCCCTGAAGGACTGCGGCGCATATTGCGTGGCGATCTCGACATGATCGTCATGATGGCGCTCCGCAAGGAACCCAAACAGCGCTACGCAAGCGCGAAAGCGTTTGCCAACGATATTGAACGCCATCTCTCCGGCCTTCCCGTAAAAGCCCGCAGGCCCACTACGTTGTATCGAGGTAGCAAATTCCTACGGCGGCACCACGAGTCCGTTGCCGCCGCCCTGATCGCCCTGATGCTGATGGCCGGTGTGAGTACATGGGAAGCTCGCAGGATTTCCCGGCAGGCTTCTTCGCGTAACGCTGCAACTTTCCGGGCGCGTCCGTCAGTTGCAATCCTGGGGTTCAAAGATCTTTCCACTCGTCCGGAAACAGCCTGGCTCTCCACCGCTCTTTCTGAGATGCTTACCACCGAACTCGCCGCCGGCGAACAACTGCGGACAGTGCCGGGGGAGACCGTCGCACGTACCAAGATTGACTTACATCTTCCCGACACCGATAGCTTGGCCTCTGACACACTGGCCCGAGTCCGCCAGAATCTGG
>QIAP01000162.1 GCA_003225075.1 Acidobacteriota bacterium
AATTCGAAGCCGTAAAGCAGGCTTAGCTTCTGAATGGTACGCAGTGTGACTCCTGCAAGAATGCTGAGATCGGGCAGAATGGTGATGGCGCCACCCAAGCCAAGTCCGGCACCTTCGGCTGCCGCCACTTTCATTCCGCTGCGGATCAATGACCGCGAGATGCGGTCCAGGAGACCTGGATCCACGGAATAGACCCCGGCAAAGGTCGTGATCGGCAAGCCGTAGGCAGAACGCAGTTGTAGAAGAAATCTTGCCGGATCGACTTTCACCGTTTCATACGCTCGCGTCAGGCCGCTTTGCACAGCGCCCTCCACGCGACGTCGCAGCCAGGACTTGCTGATATCGTCCGTCATTGGGCTATTTGGATGCGAATGCCGTATATTTCGCTGCCGATAAGGGAAGCAACATTTGAGTAGAACGAAAGAGAGTCAATCAGTGGGTGGGACAAGAATTTAGGATGGCCGAAGAAACGGCCGCGGCTCAATTCGGATTGACTGGACTGACCGGATCGTCTGATCGCAACAGCACCCATGCCGCTACGCCTCCAACCGCAGCAACGCCCGCACCGATCGCATACGGTGAATCCAGGATGCTTCCGCGGGCGGCGGAAACGGCCGCGCCTGCCCTTTTTTTCTTCTTCTTGGTGGTCGAAGATTCTTCACGAGTCGTCTGTTGTCCCTGCGGCAGAGTGGTGGTTCCGCTTTCATCGGCAATTAACACATCGCCCTTGCGAGCCGCGATATGGACGTCGCCATCCACGTCTTTGACGTCGAAATCTGTCCAGCCATTAGTAGCCGGGGTCACCGTCAAGTCACCGGCATGCGTCGCCAATGCCTTAGAGGTCGACACAGTTACACCACCATGCTCCAGTTTCACGGCGTTACCCTCGAACTCGACCATTGAATCCGCCAATACAATGACGCTTGAACCGACGGCTTTAATGTTGGCAACTGAGTTCCCTTTGGTCTGGATGAGATCGCCTGCGAAAACAGCGGATGACTTGGGAATGCCAGCGCCATTGAGCCAGGTAGTGCCATTGGTATAAAGCATGGCCGCACCGGTGTCAGCCGCGAACATGGCAGCAGGCACAATTGCAATCATGACGCAGCTTAGAATCCTGCGATATAAGGGCATTCGCATTCCAAACACTCCGCTAGCACACTATTATTTTCGCAATCCTAGCTTGCCGCCCCTGGCTGGTCAATTGTCTTTCGGGTTTCCTGCTGGGCCAGCAGTGGTCACGTTCGCTAAGGGCTTAACGCCACCTATCGATGGTTTCCCACCACGAAAGCCGCAGCCATTCATCGAAGTTCACTTTGGCCCACTGCCGGTGACGCCACCACTGCACACCAAATTCACTCGGGTTGTAGGCGGCCGCCACGCTGAACTTGTAAGCTGGAATCTCGCGTGTAAAGACACTCAACGCGCGCCGAGTGTGAAAGTCCGAGGTCACTACAATTACGTTTCTGCCACCCATGGCATTTAAACATCTCGCGGCATCTTTAGCCTCAGCTTTGGTTGAAAGACCGGTGATTTTACAAATTGTGATTGCCGGCGCCTGGGAGAGACTATCAACGTACTTTTGGGCTAGCTCTGGCTGTGTCCACCGATAGATCTTGGCCTGCGCGGGAACATCGAGGACAATCTTTGAGGCGTACCCTTGATCGAATAATTCCAGGGCCCGTGCCGGACGACGGTCTGTCTCACCCGCCAGCACTATGATCACGTCTGATTTTCGGGGCTCATCAACTACCAAAAATCCGCCGGATGCGGCCCCCAGGACAAGTGCCAGCAACCCTCCTGCGACGATCAGAGTTCTACGAACCATTGTTCTTCAGTTCTTCCGATCACCGCATGACACCAGCGCCTTCATCTAACTGTCACCCCCACACTCAAAGGCCACCGGGCAGCATGCTAGAATCGAAAAGAATTTGACAATAAATTATGACCAGCCGTTCCATACCAGTAACCCTTTTTACCGAACTAAAAAATAGAATTGAGGCTCGTCAGGCGCGGGTCGCGGTCATCGGCCTCGGTTATGTCGGGCTGCCCTTGGCACTCCTTTACATTGAGCAGAAATTTCCCGTTACCGGCTTTGACATTGACAAGCGAAAGATAGACACCTTAACCAAAGGTGGTTCCTATATCTTCCGCATCTCGGCGGAAGAGATCCAATCCGCTCAGGCGCGCGGTTTCTCAGCAACAGCGGATTACTCCCGTCTCCTTGACATGGACGCCATCATTATTTGCGTTCCGACCCCGCTCAACGAGTACCACGAACCCGACCTGAGCTACATCACCAGCACGGCTCACTCCATCGCGCCCTACCTCAAGCCGGGGCACCTGGTCGTACTGGAGAGCACTACATATCCAGGTACGACGGAGGAGGTCCTGCTGCCGATTCTCGAAAATGAAAACAAGAATGGTTTGAAAGCGGCGCGTGCCGGCACTTCGCAGGAGCAGCAGTTCTATGTGGCATTCTCCCCGGAACGCGAAGATCCGGGCAATACCACGGTTGCGCGCAGAGACATTCCGAAGGTCGTAGGGGGACTTGATCCCGAAGCCGCAGAACTCGCGGCTGCATTGTACGGCTCGATTTTTACCCGGACGGTGCGCGTCTCTTCGCCGGCGGTGGCGGAGATGACTAAACTGCTGGAGAACATTTACCGCTGCGTGAATATCGCGATGGTCAATGAACTGAAGCTGCTCTGTCTGCGAATGGGGTTGGACATTTGGGAAGTCATTGAAGCTGCCTCGACGAAACCCTTTGGATTCCATCCCTTTTATCCCGGTCCCGGTTTAGGCGGACACTGCATCCCAGTGGATCCTTTTTATCTTTCCTGGAAAGCCAAGCAGTGGGACTTCCGCACTCGCTTCATTGAGTTGGCCGGCGAAATTAACACTTCGATGCCCTATCACGTTTTGAGTGCCGTCGCAGGCGCGCTCAACCGCCACAAGAAAGCGCTCAACGGAGCGCGCGTGTTGGTGCTGGGTGTCGCGTACAAAAGGGATATTGATGATCTGCGCGAATCTCCCGCTCTCACCATCATCGAACTGTTGCAGAAAGAAGGCGCCCAGGTCAGTTATAACGATCCATACTTTCCTTTCATCGGCAAAGGTCGCAAGTACGATCTGCAGATGAAGTGCTCATCGCTCGAGAACCTGGGCCAGTACGACTGCGTTCTCATTGTGACTGACCATTCCGATTACGATTATCAGCGCATCGTTAAGGATTCGAAGCTGGTGGTCGACACTCGAAACGCAACTAAGGGAATCAAGAGTGTAAATATCGTTCGCTGCTAGTGCCGATCACCTGGCCATTCTCAGTTTATTTCAATTTGCAAACGAAAATTTGCTTTCCATTCCCCTTTTCGTTTCCACGGTCCGCGCCAGGGCGCGAACGCTGCCTACAAGTTGAAAACTTTTGCAGTATCGTGAGGGCGAATGCTCATCTGTTTTCCCTGCCACGTAACCAGGTGCTGAATGAATTGCTTCTAAGATGATGTGTTTTTGAAGTGGTCTTATTCGTGCAGCGAAGTTAGACTGATCCTGGCCTAATCCAGGTTCGCCACCCAGGCCGGGTCGCGCTTCGTCTGAGACTTTTTCAAAGGATAGGTGTTCTAAGCGCATGGGACCCGTTATGTCTTCATTCCCCCAAAGCGGAGTTGTTGCTCTTCTTCCAGAGTCCCAACCACCCTGGAAAGAATTCATTTTCAGCATGGGAACTCAAGCCTTGGCACTGTTCTTTCTTTTTTTGATTGGGATCTCACACCCCGAGGTTTTGGTTCCCCTGGCAAGGGACTACCATTTCATTCGGCTGGTGGCTACACCGCCGCCAGTAAATCAGCAGCCGGCTCCGACACGCCTGCTAGAGAAACAGTTGGTAGTTGCCCAGAGCGAGACCCCGATCGAGGACACTCTTCATATTCCGGCTGATTTGCCTAAACCTAAAAACAATGTGGATCTGACTGCTCCCCGGATAGAAATCGCGGAGGCGAATGCGTTGCCTTTGCCGCCAACTACTCTAGTAGTTCCGCGCCAACCAGTGCGTACCAATGTGTTTTCGCCGGGTAGTTCAGCGACCCCTACCGTTGCGCGCGCGCCGCAGCTAGTTCAGACTGGCGGTTTCGGAGACCCGAACGGCGTCCCCGCACAACCGAAGAATGGTCGGCCAGTTACCATCGCGCAGGCGGGCTCTTTCGCTCTTCCCTCCGGCCCCGGATATGGAAACGGAACTGGGGGCGCGCACGGTGTCCCGGGCGTAGTCGTCAGCGCGGGCTTTGGAAATGGAGTCGCAACTGGAGATGGGAAAGGTCGCGTTTCAGCTTCTTCGCGTGTTCAAGTGCGCGAGGCGGGGTTCGGAGACGCAGCCGATGCCTCGACACTTCAGCCCCATTCCAAATCGGTGGCTCAGACGGCGCCCAGAATTTTCCCCGCCGAAATCGTTTTTAAGCCACTGCCCACTTACACTGCCGAAGCTAGAAAACTGCGTCTCGAAGGTGAGGTTCTACTCGAAGTAGTTTTTGGAGCTTCAGGACAACTGCGGGTTGTCCGGGTGGTGCAGGGGCTTGGCCACGGTCTGGACGACGCTGCCATACAGGCTGCCGAGCGCATTCGTTTCAAGCCGGCGTTGCGCGATGGCCAGCCCACGGACTTCACTGCCGTTTTGCATGTCATCTTCCAACTGGCGTGAGGGTGCTTTCGCCAGGGCAAAGACCAGGCAGGCGCCTATTTTGCGGGTATGCGGGAGATGCCCTTCGAAGTGACTCCGTTTGCCGTACCTGGTACAGCCATCCGCTCGGGACGGGAAAAATCACTCTTGCGCATGTTAGCAAATTAAAGAAAAACATGGACGCCGCTGGTGATGGCTTGTCCAGAACAGCGGGGCGGGTTACGAGTTAAAATGTCCGGTATTCGCGTTACTGTGGAAGTGAACTGGCAACCTGCGAGAATACATTATTGGCGTTGGAACCAATCAACTTAATGGTTCCCACAACGATCACCAGAATAACGGCGAGCATGACAGCGTATTCGGCAATATCCTGGCCGCTCTGATCCGACCACAGCTGACGTAGGATTCTAGCCACGGGCTCCTCTCCTTCGCTTTCGCGGTATCCCCAGAAACAATCGGGGAGACTCCTTTTCAGTAAATACACCAATGGATAAACTGTCCCCGAGGCTACTGTTTCTCATATGCTAGTAGCCTCTCCTTCAGTGCGCCAATGGCACGGAGGTGTTGGGATATGGCACGAAAGTGCTACGCCACAAAGTTCAAGGGTTGCCCTATGAGATGCTTTTTATTGGTAAACCTTGGTTGACAGCGAACAGGGCGAGTTCCAGTCGCGTGGAAACGCCTAACTTGTCGAAGATATTGCTGAGATGATGCTTAACCGTATCCTCACTGATTTTGAAATATTCAGCGATCTCTTTGTTGGAGTAGCCCGCAACCACCGTGGAAACAATTTCGAGTTCACGAGGAGTAAGGCCGAACTTTTTCTGCCGCGCCTCTTCTCCAGACGACTGCATAAGCGTGCGGAGGAATTGCACTAAATTCGAAACGCTCTCCCGCCCTACCCAATACTCCCCCGCCATGACGGTGTGAATGCTCTTAAGCAGAAGCTGGGTCGCTGAATCCTTTAACACCACGCCACGAGCCCCTAATTGCAAGGCTTCCACAATTTGATTTTTCTCAGCGGCCGCAGTTAACAAGATCACACGCACCGAATTCGAAGTTTGCCCCGAACTCATCTCCCGCAACGCTTCCAGACCGGGATGGCGGGGCATGGCCAGGTCGAGCAATAGGATGTCAGGTTTGAGTTGACGGGTGAATTTGACGGCCTCCGCACCATCACACGCTTCCCCTACGACCTTCAGGTCGGGCTCGGCTTCCAGGAGTCTGCGCAAGCCATCCCGGAAAATAGGGTGATCATCGGCAATAACGATGCGAATCGGCTGTGCTTTTCTATCCATAAGCCGCTTCTTGCTTCTGCGGGATGCGAATCTCCAGTAGTGAACCTCGGCCGGGAGTTGATTCTATCGTGAGTTCTCCTTCAATCAAACGGACCCTTTCCCTTATGACCAAGGGTCCCTTACCCATGGTTTCCAACTCGCGATGGGACAAGCGCCCCGAAAATGGGAAGCCGTGGCCGTCATCTTCAAGGGTAAGCTTCCAGCCGCTTTCCAGCGACCCTAGGCGAACCAGGACCTGACGAGCACCGCTGTGCTTGCGGATATTGACCAATCCCTCTTGCACAATGCGAGCTAGCTCCCGGCAAACACGCTGCGGCATCTCAATTTCCTCCAGCTCAGACACAAATCGTGCTGTGATACCGGTTTCGCGCTGGAACCTTTCAACTGTATCAGTCAAGAACTGTAATAACCTCTTGGCGTCTACGTCGAGGGACTTCATCTGCTGCATGAGCTCTCGAAGAGTCAATACTTCTTCCCGCAACAACCCTTGAATTCGACCGAGTTCCTGGGTGAGCGGTGTGGTCTGAGATGCGGATTGTCGGCGAAGGACGTCAACTTGCATTTCTACCGCGATTAGCGACTGAACCGCTCCATCGTGCAACTCACGGGCAAAGCGCGCGCGCTCGACCGCCCCCGCTCGTAGCCGCAAGCGACGAATCAGATAGACGTTATAAACCGCAGGCCCGACTTGCCGGACAAGTTCTTGAAGAAATCTTAATTGTTCCAGGCGGTCACCGGCTAGCACTGAATCAAAAAGGAAAATTCGGCCCCACCACTCGTGTCCAAGAGCAAAAGCAACAATCGTAATAGTACGAAAATCGTAAATCTTTCCCAGACGTTCAAGGAAACTAGTGGGAATATTGCGCAGGCGCAGGCCCTCGCGATCCAGCCCTAACACCTCAACCGTGTGGTGTTTGCGCACCGCATAACAGGCGTCAGCGGGACTGTCCCAGAGGTATACATCGTGATCCGAGGATGACGCCTGCAGCCAACTCAGCAACGGAGTATTCTGCTGCGACTGGCGCACTTCCCCCAGGTACACTCGGTAACTGTTGACCTCTTGCGAGGCAATCAGAGCGCGATGGCCACCATAAATGGAAAGGAGATCGCCAAGGATCTGCTGCAGGGTCGCGCTCATCCCCGCTTCCGATCTTGCGCCGCTCAAGATGCCCGCAAGAATTTCCTTCTCGGTACGTAGGCGCTTTTGCTGCTCCGCCAGGTAACCCAGCAAAAACCCCATCACGAGAAGAGAGATGGAGAGCATGAAAAGGTATTTCGGCTCCAGAAACGAAACATTCGCACCCAGAGGGGGGATGCCGTGGCTCAGGAAAAACCTATCAGCCCATTGCACGAACCCATGACTGACCATCAAACTCTCTAGCCCGAGCACGCTGATCTCAGCTACGGCGGTCCCGACCGTCTCCCACAGTCCCCAACGATAGGCGGCGGCAGCTAAGACAAAAACGAAGAAGAGGAAGAACGGGCTATGCTGCCCGGTTGCGAAAATCGAAATCAAGGCCGGCCAAACGATGTCGGCCGCGTGCACCAGTAGGCGGAATGCCGCTGTCGACTGTTGCCGGAAGCGCAACAACATCATCACTACGAAGCCATGGATAATGTAGACGCCCAGGGCCCAATAAGCCCAATGTGAATAGCCAATTTCGGTAGGGTCCATCCAGATGGCGAACAGGGCGGAAATGGCCAGGAATACCCGGGCGCTCGCCAGCCATCGCTCAATACGGCGGGTTTCGCCCGGGCCCAGAGGCGCCCGCAGCCTCCACAGAAACCGATACCGAGGCATGAGTCGTAACAATCGAGTATTACCGCACCATCCCCAAGGGTCTCCACGGATATTATTGGCATAAAAGTCCAAGGGCAAGCGGAACTTGCCTGCCCACCAGGACCCTCCCGGAGTCCGAGACTTTAGTCCGATGCGCACAGGGGTTACGGAAGTAACCTGGAAGTGGCTGTTTTCCCGTCTAGAATCTCTCCTAAGGCTCATCCGTGCCACTGCGTTCAAAGCTCTGGATTGCCGCAGGTTGCAGCTTGGTTTTCGCCCAAGCCTTGGCATCGTTGTTATTTCCACGGGATTTCCGCCTGACCGCATTTAGCGACATTACACAATGTCTTTTGCTTCTGTCAGGCACTGTTGCGTTATTGCTCAACGCGCTACACAGCAAACGGCGAACTCGATTGTTTTGGGCGCTAATGACTCTTGGCTTGGGCTTCTGGTTTTCCTACCAGCTTTTGTGGACGTACTTTGAGGTTGTCCTACGGCAGGACGTGCCGGAGGCCTTCGCCGGAGACCTTGTCCTGTTTCTTCATATCGTTCCCATGATCGCGGCGCTGGCCCTTCAGGCGCACGCCAAGCAAGACGATCGCACTTCGCGTTTAGGGACTCTTGATTTCGCTTTGCTGGTGATCTGGTGGCTCTATCTTTATTTTTTCGCGGTGATTCCATGGCAGTACGCGTCCGCCAATGACCTGGCGTACGGCCAAAACCTGAATGCTCTTTATCTGACCGAGAAGATGGTCTTCCTGGCAGTCCTCGCCGTGCTTTGGTCGCGAAGTACAGGATCTTGGAGGGCCGTTTATGCGCATTGGTTCGGTGCCAGCGTTACCTATGGCCTCAGCTCCTACGTCGCGAATTGGGCAATCGAGAAACATGTTTATTACAGCGGAAGCCTGTACGACGTGCCTCTGGTTGTCTCCATGTGCTGGGTCACAGTTCTAGGGCTACTCGCACAACGCTGGTCACCCAAAGAAGAGCAGACCAAAACCTCAAAGAGTGATGGCGTGTGGGTGGCGCGCCTCGGAATGATTGCCGTTTTTTCACTACCGTTGTTTGCCGTGTGGTCAATGGTGGATATTGCGGCGCCACCGAAATTACGAACCTTCCGTATTGTGGTGACGCTGGCTGGAATGATGGGGATGGGTATTGTGGTCTTTCTTCGACAGCATCTTCTCGATCGCGAGCTTATTCACTTGTTAAGCGGTTCGCGGGAGTCATTTGAGAATCTAAAGCGCTTGCAGACGCAACTTGTGCAATCCGAAAAACTGGCATCGCTCGGCCAACTGGTTGGAGGCGCGGCCCATGAATTAAACAACCCGCTCACCGCCATGTCAGGCTATTCTGAACTGCTTGCTTCAACACCGCTCAGTGAGGAGCAGCGTATGCTGGCGGGAAAGCTGGCCTATCAAGTGCGTCGCACAAAAAATCTAGTTGCCAGTTTGCTGAGCTTCGCCAAGCAAGTGCCGGCAACGAAAACCAAACTAGAGATCAACGCGCTGGCGCAGACTGCGCTCAAGTTGTCGCGGCCGGAACTTAGTGCTCACCATATCGCGGCCCTCTCGAACTTCGCGGCGGATCTGCCCCTGGTTCTTGGGGACTCCAATCAATTGCTACAAGTCTGCATCCACTTGACCACCAATGCAATTCAGGCCATGGAAGATTCTGGCAGTGGACTCCTCACGGTTTCGACACGACGCCAGAACGATCACGTTGTGGTGGAATTTGCCGACAATGGGCCGGGCCTGAGGGAGCCAGAGCGGGTTTTTGATCCCTCCTACAGCACGCGCTCAGTCGGCCGCGGCCCTGGATTAGGCCTGAGCGCCTGCTACGGGATTATTCGGGAGCACAACGGCAAAATCCAATGTGAAAACTCTGCGCGAGGCGGGGCCGTCTTTCGCGTCCAATTGCCCTCAGTAGTTTCGACTACCCGCGATGATGCAGCCTCAAAAAGCCAGCAGTCGTCCTATTATTCCAACGAAGAAGACGAACACGCCAGCGCTACCCTTACACTTCCGCCAACCCCCTGATCTCTTGCCGATCTAGTGTGCCTTTATTGCTTCTCCGTGCTTAAGCGTCCGGTCGAAGAAGTTCTCGGCTGCCGAATAAGCTTTAATCCAATCCCTCCATAACAGGAAGTCGTGAATGTCGTCCGGAAATATGAGTTCTTCGAAAGCGACATGGTTTTCGCGCAGACGCTGCACCAGGTCCACCGTCTGGCTGAACGGTACATTGCGATCATCATCGCCATGGATGAGCAGCACCGGAGATTTCCAATGGGCAACCGCAGCGTCGGGAGATGAATCGAACGCCAGTTTTGAAGCTTCCGCCACGTCCGGTGCGCCCGGCCGATTTTCCCAGTGGGGCAGGAATTCCGACCAGTCGTGTACCCCATGCAAGTCAACTCCCGCCGCAAATAGGTTCGAGTTTCGACCCAGTCCCAGCGCGGTCAAATAGCCTCCGTACGAACCACCCCAAAGACCGATCTTTTTCGCATCAACTACAGCCAAACCCTGCAAGAACTTGGCTGCCGCCAAAATGTCTTTGTACTCGGAGGCACCACGCCAACTCGCGTTAGCTGGTTCGCGGAAGGCACGGCCATACATGATTCCCAGCCGATAGTTCACAGAAAGCACAACGTATCCCAAGTTCGCCAGATATTGATTCATCGCGTAGGCGTTGTGGTAGTAGTACATGTAATGGAAACCCAACATCATTTGCCGGGAGGGACCACCGTGCATGAAGATTAGAGCCGGACCGGAAGTACTGCGGCCCTGCGGCGCAAAGAGCTGTCCGTGGATTTCAAATCCGTCGTCGCTCTTGAACTCAACCTGCTTCGGCACTACCAATTGCCTGGATGGAAAATCACCGGGGAGAGCTGCGGCCGCAATCATCTGTCTGCTTTGCGGCGCAACCAGATATGGCATGGCTGGCGTCGTAGCGCTTGATCCAAGGCATAAGACAGCATTGCCTTGACCGGTTTCCACGGGACTCCACTCGATAGTCTCGCCTTTCGTAAGCGCCTGCGGCTTGGTCCCATCCAGTCCAACACGCCAAACATGCCGTCGGTCTATATCATCCTGGTTCGATGTGTAGATAAGGGAGTGCCGGTCGGCGCTCACGGTGATGTCCTCTACATCAAATTGTCCCGCCGTGAGCCGGCTGGGAGCCCCGCCGCTGGTTGAAATGGAATATAAGTGGTTTCGCCCATCCTGCTCCGATGCGAAGATAATCCGATCGTTGCTGGCAAATAAGAACGACCCATCCGCCGTAAGTTCGGGAAATGAATCGTCGGCCTTTGTTCCACTGTGCCAGATTTCAGTTGCGTTTCCATTCTGCAGATCGGCAACCCAGATTCCCCAAGGTGTCACTCGCAAGGGAATCAAAGGCAATTTTTGCTCGATGCCAGGAATACGGATGAAGGCGATGCGACGTCCATCCGGCGACCACTTGGGATTCGAATTGTCACCCCGCAAATCGGTCAGTTGGTGGGAACCAGTTGCGGCAGAAACCGGCGCGATCCACAACTGCTTTTTTGCGGCCCAAACCGCAAACTGTCCGTCAGGTGAGAGCCGTATATCTTCACAGTCCTCCTCGGGGCATCCCATTTCTCCCAGTAGACGCGGCTCTCCCCGGTCCACATCCACCGCCCAGACCTGCTGTTTTCGTGGCCAA
>QIAP01000210.1 GCA_003225075.1 Acidobacteriota bacterium
TTTGCGTACACATCCAGTGTGACTTCTTCGAGCGCAAGCCGTGCTCCCGATGGCGTATCAGGAATGCCTTGCCGATATTTGTCGGACAGCTTGTCGAATGCCGTCGTGATGTACGAGGTTTGGCCAGCGCCCGTGAGCACCAAGTCGTCGCCAAACCTAAATACCTTGGAACGCTGAAATTTAGTGATCTCATCCGAGTGTTCGCTATCAGCGCACAGTATGATGCCATCGGAGCACATGAATCCAGCGGCTACAGTCATGGCCTTCACCTGTGGAAGCCGCTTTGGTTCGGGCTGTGGTTTGATATGCGGGAGCGGCTTTAGGATAGGAATCCTACACCCCCGCCTGTGGAAATCGAAACCGGCCCACCTCTTCCGTTTGCCCGCCTGGCTGTCGTCATTTATACTCGTCGGTTACTCTAGGGTGATTTATCGAACCAGGAGCAGCTATTTTTCATGCCCAAGCGCACATTCCAACCCAACCGGCGCCACCGCTCGAAAACGCACGGGTTTCGTACGCGCATGAAGACCAAGAGCGGACGCGCAGTCATCTCGCGCCGGCGCGCCAAGGGTCGCAAGCGGGTCTCGGTGAAGCCCGGGTTCCGCGAGTAAACTTCCTCTTTCCAAGCATACCGAGTGTTCGTAAACTGAGTTTGGGACGTGAGTTACAGTGAGCGCCATCGCTCCGAAGGGAGACACCAACTCGTCTGCGCCGGGCGCGCCGAAGGGAAACGGGGGGCGATTTCCCCGCAGTACTCGCCTGTTGCGCCACGCTGATTTCGAGCGTGTTTACAGGGGGCGCCGCCACTTCTCGCCCCATATGACGGTGTTTTATCTGCGGCGTGATCAGGGCGAGGGGCCACGCGTAGGATTTACGGTGGGCCGAGCCCTGGGAGGCGCGGTGGAGCGAAATCGGATGAAGCGGCGACTCCGCGAGGCGGTTCGTCAGCGACGGCAAGCTTGCAGCGTCCCGGTGGACGTGGTGATCAACCCGAAGAAGTCGCTGCTGACAACGGAATTCAGCCAACTGTTGGAAGAAGTCGGACGCGCTTTCCAGGTGATCCAGCAGAAGCTAACCGAGAAACCTCGTGGTCAGGGATGATTACTGGATATTGTCATTGCCATGGATCACTTAGGGACAGCCGAACTCGGCTGTACCGGCTCGGACTCAAGAGATTCGCATCAGAATTTACTCGTGTCAAATGCAGCGATTTCAATTCTGTCGTTGCGGACGGGAGAAGCCGGCGAGCAATCTGCCGTTGACGGGAAAGTCTGATTTCACGAACATGAATCGGATCCTCGACACGCTCGCGTTGCAACTGCTTCGCGGATACAAGTGGGCCATCTCGCCAATTTTCCCGCCCGCTTGCCGCTACGTGCCCACCTGCTCGGAGTACGCGATGGAAGCAGTGGATCGCTATGGAGCTCTTCGCGGGAGCTTGATGGCTGGCTGGCGACTGCTGCGATGCCATCCATTTTCAAAAGGCGGTTACGATCCGGCAGTGCGGGGTAATCAGACGAACGCCGCAGCTGGAGCGGTGCGCAGGACCCAAGGGTGCATTCACTTGAACGGCTGAGGAAATGTTTGTTTTAGGGGACCTCAAGGCCTAAAGGCCTTTTCAATTTGAAAGCGCTTACCGCAGGGCAAGAAGCCCTGCCCACCCAAAACAGGAGTTTTTCGCAGGTTGATAGGCGGTACGAAAATTTGCCCGACTTTCAAAATCCTCAACAAGAACCGGGAATGGAGCGGCGGCTGCTGCTGGTATTTGCGCTCACATTCCTCATCATCCTGGCGTTTCAGCCGCTGCTTAAAAAATACGGCCCTCAACCTCCCGTGTCCAAACCCCAGACTCAGACACCATCGCCACAGCCAGCGCCAACTGCTTCGGTTCCGAATCCCGCTCCGAAAGCACAACAGGTGGCTCCGCCCTCGGGTCCTGGTAAGCAGGCCGTATCGGAGACTGAGACCGTCATCAAAAACGATCTTTATGAGATTCGCTTTACAAATCGCGGCGGACAGGTCAAGTCATGGATTCTCACAAAGTGTGATGTACCAAAAAAACCGGTAGGCTGCGCAAAGTACGCATATTCTGACGATAAGGGCGAGCTTCTCGAATTGGTCAACGCGGCTGCTTCGTCGCTTCAAAGACGGGTCCGCTGTCCGTACCCGCCGACATCACTTTCGAATACTCTGACCGGGAGCTGGCGGTCCGAAAGAGCTTCCGGTTCGATCACAGCTATGTAGTCCGTATAGAGACCTCCGTCCGCTACAAGGGCAGTGAGCTCGCGGCATTCCCCATGTGGCCGGCCGGCTTCGGCGATGAGACGGCTCCATCTTCGTACGCGTCCAGCCGCATCGAGTACCAATACGATAAGAATGTCGAGCGACTGGCGATTAAAAAGATCAGTGGAGGGAACACGCAACTGGGGCCTTTCCATTGGGCCGGAGTGGTGGATCAGTATTTCAGCGCGGTGTTTATTCCTGAGGACCCGCAGAACGCGGCTATGGTCACACTGCGCAATTCGATCGATGTTCCGCGCGATGCGCAGAAGCCCAACCCCAACGAAACAGTAAAGGTGGAAGTTCTTGGCGCTGCAGTCGGCAATTTTAAGGGGTCGACGATCGAGCGCATGTACGTGGGCCCGAAGTCGCTTCCGATACTCGAGTCGGTGCAGGTGCCGGGCATCAGTGGCGCGGCTCAGGATTTGCGGGCGCTGGTTAATTTCGGCTTCTTCGGGATTATCGCGCGGCCACTGTTCCTGTGGCTGAAGTGGACAACCACATGGGTACCGAACTGGGGCTGGGCGAATATGATCCAGACCCTGGTCATCAACGTCGCGCTGCTGCCGTTGCGCATCTCGCAAATGAAGTCGATGCTGAAGATGCAACGCGTCGCGCCGCAGATCAAATCCGTCCAGGAAAAGTATAAAAAATACAGCCTGCGTGATCCCCGCAAGCAGGCGATGAATGAAGAAATTGCCGCGTTGTACAAGAAAGAGGGTGTCAACCCAGCGGGCGGCTGTCTGCCACTCATTATCCAGATGCCCTTCCTGTTCGCCTACTACAGCATGCTGGGCGTGGCAATCGATCTTCGGCATGCGAATTGGCTCTGGGTCCGCGATTTATCATCGCCCGACCCATGGCATATCCTACCCATCGCGATTATTATCACCATGCTGTTCATGCAGCGCATGACGCCACAGGCAGGCATGGACCCGGCCCAGCAGAAAATGATGAACCTGATGATGCCGGTCATGCTGGGCGTGATCAGTTGGAATTTGGCGGCCGGGCTGTGCCTGTACTGGTCGGTAGGAAATCTGGTCGCTATCGTGCAACAATCGATCATGAACCGCACTGAGCTCGGCCGCGAAATGCGCGAGATGATGGAGAAGCGAGCGAGGAAATCAACGAAGTAGCTGTCAGTTCTTAGCCTTTGCTGTTAGCTTGGTGTAGACCGGACGGTTGGCAGTGACAACTACGGAATTTTTTGGGGATCAAGTCCTAATTGCCACCACTATCAAGTGCTGGAGCTATGGAGCTAAGAAGCTAAGAGCTTGCGTATGCCCATACCCGACAAGGTCGCCGCCGCTAACAGGATCAACGAATTCCTTCGCGGAGTGGTCGCACACGGCGGGTTGCGCTTGAAATACCGCATTACCGTAGATCCACCGCTGCCCGACGAGCGGGACTGGGAGCGGCCCGAGGTCCTGGTGGAACTCGCCGGGCCCGATTCACCGCTGCTGTTGGAACGTGGTGCCGAACTACTGCGCTCTCTCGAGCTGCTTGCGCTCGAAATACTTCGTCTGCCCGCAAACGAACACGAAAAGATCTGCTTCGACTGCATGAACCATCGTGCGTTGCGCCTGGAAGAGCTCCGAATGGCCGCTAGCGTCGCAGCCGAAAGAGTGCGGAAGACTGGAGCGCCATATGAGTTTGCGCCGATGTCCTCGCGGGAGCGCCGTATCGTGCACCTAGCCCTGCGAGATCATCCGGACCTCCGAACCGAGAGCCAAGACGAGGGGGGACGGCGTCGTGTCGTGCTGTATCCGAAGGACTACAAAGCGGCGAGCAAACTGGCGTCTCGAACCATCCGATAGCGTCAACTCGGCTGGGCAGCATGAGGATCCCTTTTTTTATAGCTGGTAGTCGGGGTCGCCGGTACTCGCGACCTGGTACGTTCCTCACTGTCCCTCGTGCAACGTCAACTTTTGCACTACTCGCGTTGCAGTTATAAGTTCAACACTTGACAGGAACTTTATTTCGGGTTCTGAATTGTACAGTCTGAAAAAATCTACTCTGAAGATTTCCACAAATCAAAAAAATTTGTGCTAGTATGCCGGTCGGCTCTCACTTTCAAATTTTGTTTCATCACGGCAACCGCCCTGCGAAACAGGGGCGTTCTGCAGCAAACAATTTCAACCGCTGTAGATGATCCGGCGGGCCCCCAGCGGCAAGCCAATGGCGAACATTTTATGTCTGCTCCAAGCACAACAGTCCTCCCTAATCCGTGGCTCCAGATACTGGATGCGCTGGAAAAAAAGATTAATCGTCACTCCTACGACACTTGGCTGAAACCGACGCGATACAGTCACGCAAGCGGAGGCATTCTATTCGTGCGCGTGCCGACGGTGGAATTCCGTCACGTCGGCGACAGGTACGCCGACCTGATCCAGGAGGCCATCGATAATCTTGGCCTGGAGTATCAGGACGTGAAGTTCGTAACTCCGGAGGATGACCCTGCGGCGACGCCGGTGCGTCACGATGGCGGGCTTTCCGGACCAGTTGCGGTTTCCTCACCCGGACATCCTTCCCAAGCTCGGTTCGATTGGGACGGGGCAGCGCAACTGAATGCGCGCTACACGTTTGATGCCTTCGTGATCGGCAGCGGCAATCAGTTCGCGCACGCGGCTTGCCAAGCCGTGGCAGAGCGTCCTTCCAAGGCCTACAACCCGCTCTTCCTGTACGGCGGCGTCGGAATGGGCAAGACCCACCTGATGCAGGCCATTGGGCACGAGATCAGGCGGCGTCAACCACAAGCGGCCATCTGTTACGTCTCCAGTGAAAAGTTCACCAACGAGATGATCAACTCCCTGCGTTACGACAAGATGACCAGCTTTCGCGACAAGTTCCGCAACGTTGACGTCCTGCTGGTCGACGACATCCAGTTCCTCGCTCAGAAAGAGCGCACCCAGGAAGAGTTCTTTCACACCTTCAACGCGCTGCATGAGTCGATGAAGCAGATCGTCATCGCCAGCGATCGCCCGCCCAAAGAGCTGGCCGAAGTGGAAGATCGCCTGCGCAGCCGTTTCGAATGGGGCCTGATCGCCGACATCCAGCCGCCGGACCTCGAAACCAAGGTCGCCATCCTGCAGAAAAAAGCCGAGCAGGAAAAGGTCACCCTGCCCACTGACGTCGCCCTTTACGTTGCCTCGAACATCCGTTCCAACGTCCGCGAACTGGAAGGCGCACTCATTCGCCTGGTCGCCCATTCTTCCCTCATCGGCGCTGAGATCACTCTCCCCTACGCCCAGCAGGTGCTCAAGAACTTCATCGACTCGCAGGCCCGCAAGGTCACGATCGAATCCATCCAGAAGGCCACCGCTGAGCAGTTCGGGCTGCGCCTGGTCGAGATCAAGGCAAAGAACAACTCCCGCGGCCCGAGATCGGACGGCAGTTCGGCGGTAAGCACCACACCACCGTGCTGCACTCCGTCGATAAAATCGACGAGGCTCGCAAGAATGATAAGGATTTGAACAGGCTCATCAATAAGCTGACCGAGCAGCTAGGCGGTTAATGCGCGGCCTCTGCGCAGTTTTCCACCAAACCGGAGCGTCTTCCTTCCAGTTCTCTGTGGAGCAGGTGTGGAAGCTGTGTAAGAACAGTTTGAAGCGGAAAGTCGGTCCCAGATCCTCCACCGCCTCCGCCGCTCGCGGGACCTATTTTGGACATGAACGGTATATCGGCAAACGGGTGCCAACAGGCCAGTTGGATCGGTTTTCCACTTTTCCGAGCTACCTGCTGTTACTGCTGGTTTTATAGGTTTTTAATTTGATATAAAAAAGCAATAGAAGTAGCGCCGCCCTACGGGAGATTCGGCTATGCCGGTTGAAGTGGCCACTGCGACTGGAACTGGGATTATGGAGATCACGGTCAGCAAGTTTGAACTTCTGCGTGAGCTGACGGCCACGCAGGGAGTCGTCGAACGCAAGACTACGATCCCGATCCTCTCCAACTATCTCTTCGAAGCTTCCGGCGACAAGTTGTCGCTCACCGCCACCGACCTCGACTTGAGCCTGCGCACCGCCTGCAACGCCAAGGTCAAGAAGGAAGGCTCCTGTACCATCCCCGCGCGCAAACTATACGACTACGTAAAGCTCCTGCCCGACGCCGAGATCACGATCAAGCTACTCGACAACCACTGGGTCAGCATCCGCTGCGGACGCTCCAACACCAAGATGGTTGGAATGGCGAAGTCGAATTTCCCCAGCCTCCCCGTCTTTCCGACTGCCGGCGTAGTCAAGATACCCGCCCAGGTTCTGCGCGCGATGATTGCCAAGACCGGCTTCGCCATCGCGAACGAAGAATCCCGTTACACCCTGAACGGCGCCCTGATGGTCCTCAAGCCTGAGTCCATCACCATGGTCGCGACCGATGGTCATCGCCTCGCTCACATCGAGCGCAATGGAGAGAAATTCGAGGGCGTCTCCGGCGAAATGAAAACCCTCATTCCGAAGAAGTGCATGGACGAGCTGAAGCTATTGGTCGATTCCACCAATGATGTCGAAACCATCGACTTCGCCAAAGACGAATCCACGCTCTTCTTCCGCATCGGCCCGCGCCTGCTGACCTCGCGCCAGCTCACCGGTCAATTTCCCAACTTCGAAGCGGTCCTTCCCAAAGACAACAACAAGCACGTCAGCCTGAACGGCGACGACTTCAGCGCCGCCATCCAGCGCGTAGCCCAGTTCTCCGATGAACGCTCGCGCGCAGTCCGCCTGCGCCTGGAGAAAGGCGAGTTGAAGCTTTCCGCCTCCTCCACCGATTCCGGCGAATCCGAGGACTCCATCGAAACGCCCTACCAGGGCGACGGCCTCACCATCGGTTTCAACGCTACCTACATCTTGGACTTCCTGAAAGCGGTTGGTTCCGGAGACGTAAGCCTGGAGCTGAAAGACCCCCAATCCGCCGGCCAACTTCGCCCCCTAGGCAACGACGACTACAAGTACCGCTACATCGTCATGCCCATGCGGATCTGAGGCTCTGTATTCGC
>QIAP01000057.1 GCA_003225075.1 Acidobacteriota bacterium
CTCAAAGAGGTGAGGTGGGGACTTGTGTGGCGGGATTTCATTCTTGAGGATGGTCGAGTGATACCAGAGCACAAGATCTTGGGGTGCCCCGAGCAGCCAGTTTGGCGCAAGGCCGATGAGGTTTCCCAGGATGAGCGCGAGGCGGGGGAGGGACGGCTCGTTTCCATGGCTGCGGCTGGGTTGGATCCTTGGGATCGGGAGCAGTCTTTCTGGGCGGAGCTGAATCAGTATCTAGCGTACACCTATCTCAGGTTCAAGCAAACCGGGCATAAACCGCCTGACGCAGAGTGACGAATGGAGATTAAGTTGGAGTAGCAGTCAGGCCGCGATAAGAACGGAGTGTAGAGCCGTGAGCCCATATGAGGAATCCGAGAAAGAACGGGTTTGGAAATTGCTTTCGGAAGCTGGCCTCGTAGACATAACACTCGACGACTTTCCAGAGCGGATCAAAGAAGCTAAGCATGTTGTCATGGGACGGCTGAGCGAATTGCTAGAACTGACAACTGACATACGGGAGCGGCAATCCGTAGCGTACTCGCTGGGTACGTTAAAGAAATTAGAGGCGACACTGCGAGTGGATGCCGGTCGGTCAATCCCAGGCGATCCCGACGCATCCGAGAATGAGGGTATTTGAGCGAGTGCAAGCTTATCTGCCACGAACAACGAGGGGAACTTCGCAGACCATAAAACGAACTTCTACGGAAAACGAGTTTAAGAACTTAGAAAAGGTCTGCGGTCTGTGCCTTGTCACAGTCCAAAGTGCCTAGCGAGCAGTGCATCCGCAGGAAGCGTTTCCCAGACACAAGACCTACGAAGCGATGGCCTGTTGAAAATAAGTATTTGGTTCTTTGCTCATCCGGAGATGGTCCAAAAGGGACATTTGCCAAATCATGTTACCATCGGGATGAGTCTGTCGCAGGCATATAATTCCGCTGTTTGGGCTTGACAGACCATTTCCGCCAGGCAGGATGCACCTTCGCCGCTACGCCCGCCGAACCAACGCGCATAGTCGCAAACTGGCGAATCACAAAGCCGCCGTCACCTTTGGGTTGCATGGCATAACTTTGTCAGAGTGAACACCGCTGTCAGAATGACGCCGGGCATGGCCGCTGGCATCACGTCCACGATCTGGACGATGCGGACCTGCTTGGGGGCGTGAAGTGAAGACTAAAACTAAAGATACGCCTGTTAGCGATGAGTAAGGCCGAGAGAGAAAAGAGACTTGACGAGCTTAACCAGAAACTCGGAATCACTCATCCCGATAAGCTTACCGAATATGACCACCAAGAAATGGAAGAACGAGAGTGGCTGAAAAAGAAGCTGGGTTACGAGCAACACTGAATTAGATCAGTGCCACCGAAACAGAGGCTAAAAGGCGTATGGCTCACTTCAAAACGGTGCGAGCGCCACCCCGCCTTCAGGCACGATTGTCGCGGGTGAAATAGGGTTCGACAGATATCCCCCACCGCTCAAGCAGCCATTCCGGTATGTAGCAACGGTCCTTGTTGCGCTCACACCACTGCCTTAATCTTTCCGAGGTCGCACAAGTCGTCTCGTTCAATCCGAGCTTGCGGACCTGCTCTTCGAACGCGGTCGCTAATCCTGGTTGCAGCTGGGCAGGTTGTCCGCTGCCCCACGTCGGATTCCCGCGTCGGCGAGCCACGGCCACTGATGATACTCCTAGGCGTTATTAGAAATACTTCGATTTTTGGGCATCTCGATCCGCGCCGTCGGGGAAGCCTCAAAAGCCAATATTGAAGGAATGGACACCAACTGTGTAGAAGCTTTGCTGCGTGCCCGTTCTGTGGATTTCGGCACCTATGCTGGCGCGGGCGGCCAGGTAGAGGCGATGGAGAGCGACCAAAACCGTGACAACGATGTGGACCTGGTATCGGGAGCGGAATTACGCGCACGACGCCCTGACCTCATCGAACTGATCGAATCCAGCGCCCGAAAGGAGACCACAAACGTGAAGACTCTTGAGCAGCAACTCGCAGAAACGCAAGCTCAACTCGCTGAGGAAAAGAAAGCCCGAACCGCAGCGGAAACCAAAGCCACAGCCGCAGAAGCCAAAATTCCGGAGAGCGAGAAAGCTTCTAAGAAAGCCACTGCCTCCGCCGAACTCACCAAACTGCTCGCTGAATCGAAACTTCCTGAACCCACGCAAAAACGGCTTCGCGAGAAATTCGCCGAAGCAGTTTCCACCGATGGCATGAAGGAGCAGATTGAACTGGAACGCGAGTAGTTCTTATCAATCAGAGCGCAAAGGCGTAACACTCTCCGAAAACGACGACAAGACACTATCCGTGAAGCTCATTAAGCCCCAGGATTAGATTCGAGTTTTTGATCAATCAATAGACGCCCGCCCCCAACTGCTGAGAACTCGGCGTATAATTGACGAAACCAAGGCGTTTACACCAGCAATCGGGATTGTTGGTGTGATGGCGATGTTACAACGCCAAGTTTCCGAGTGGCCGACTCACCCAGAACTGCGTCTTCATAGCGCGGCGCACTTTTTCAAAAGACCACGAATCCGGACACAAAGACTAGTTCTTCGGCCGCGTGTCCAGACCGAAGTCGCGTTCGATGCTGCGGTACCAAGTTTCGTGGTCACTTGCATTCAGGTTCAGCGTACGCTTTCGGGGGACTACGACTAAACTGTTTGTGTATGGCAGTGACGGTGGAGATGCATAATACGGGCGATCCGGGGATACGGGCAGAGATTGTTGGGCTCATTGAACACGTGCTTTCTAGTCGGCCTGGAGATTGGCATGTTTCCATCCTCGGATCTCAGGCGAATGACCGCTGGGACATCAAGATTGATGGGCCAAACGGTTTTGAGAGGTCTTACGGAAGCCAATAGTGTCCGACGTGTACATCCTTGGCTGGTGCCTTTCCTTCCTCTCAGGCGAAGCAATTCTAGTACAACAGAAAGTATTTGAGTTTGGGAACTCGTGGCAGGCGGGCTCGATTTTTTCTCACGAAGTCTTGCTCGAGCGCCTCAGCAAAAAACTTCTCTCGGCGGGAACTGCGGCATTCAGAACGCAGGAAGAACTCGCAATCGCCACCTCCGCACCGATGCATCGCGATGATGGACAGGAGAGCAACCAGCAGCGGCCTCTTCTATGAGCGCAAGCGAGGTTTCAAGGTGCGGACGGTACCAACTGACTGCGTCCGCAGCTTTTTGTGGGTAGATCTTTTCCCAATGAGTCTGCACATCCATACCGATCAACGCCCCCGTGTTGATAGACTCTTCCTGATGATAAGCCCGTCACAAACACGGCGGTAGTGAAATCTGTTTGGACGATCTCAGGGATGTAGCAATCAGGTCACGTGGCGCGTGGGCGACCCCAGAGACACCTATGGCTTACTACAAAGATCATGTCTATCCACAGCTCGTAAGCATGCTGGGAAACCCGAAACCCATCCAGGAAATCCGGCAGCGGATTGTCCCTTTGGCCCAAGGGACTGTCCTTGAGATCGGCGTGGGACCCGGCGTGAACTTCGCTCATTACGATCCTGCAAAGGTAGACAAGGTCTATGCACTGGAACCCAACCCAGGGATGCTTCGGCGAGCAGAAGAGCAACGGCGCCGAACGCAGCGGGACATCGAGTTTCTCCATCTGCCGGGAGAACGTATTCCTTTGGCGGACGCGAGCGTTGATACAGTTGTGAGTACCTTTACGTTATGCACGATTCCCGGCGTGGTGGAAGCCATTCAGGGTATCGGACGGGTCCTCAAGCCTCACGGCAAGCTCATCTTCTTCGAGCATGGTTTGTCGCCCGATCCTCCGGTGCGACGGTGGCAGGAGCGATCGGAACCGTTCTTTCGTTTGGTATTCGAAGGCTGCCACGTGACACGCGACATTCCGTCGCTCATCGGCAAGGGCGGCTTCAATATCGAACAGCTGGACGCAGGATACCTGGCTCCATTTCCAAAGTCGGGGTCGTATTGCTGGTGGGGTGTGGCAGTTCCAGACTTGCGAAAGTAAGACCTCAAGAGAAATCCACGAATCCTCTGTGCTCTATTAGAATCTGTGCTCCAGGAGGTGAGTTATGCGATTTTCGATGCGGCTGATCGTTGCCGGGCTCGTGCTGCTTTGTATGCCGAGAACAACCTGACCCACTGCTACTACTTCTCTGTTCACTGCCGCAAAGATGGCGACATCCGAGTTGCTACGGAAGAGGCGCCATCGCATGAACGTTACCCCTGCCCTTTGTGCCGAGCGCTCTGTCACTCTTGCCTGTTGGGAGAAGGCGGCACGGTGCGAGCGCTCCCGTTCTGGAGTCGTCCGCAGGATTCGTTTTCCCACACCGAAGCTGGCAGAAGACTATGGCTCGATATCAAGAACAGCCGAACGCAACACCGGGATGCTTGATGTTGACCTCCCGCCTCCTGGGTGCTAATCTCTCGCTCCATAAGTTCTCACCTGCCGGCTTCCAGTAGGCCCCAAAGACTACCCAAATCGAAGGAGACGTTATGAGACCTTTTCACGTAGTTCTCGTGGCTCTGGCCGCATTGGTGTTGTCGGGAGGGCTCCTCCTGTCCGCCAGTGCCGGCACGCCGCCAGACACCGACACCATCCGTATCTGGGACAATTGTGATCCCCCAACCTTCAATGCAACCTTCGGTGCGGGCACTTGCCTGCCTGGCGAGCACGGTACTGAGAAGTTTTCCATTTTTATAGGTGAAGTTGCGGCGGACCGCGTGTTCGTAGGAAACGATGGGGCCATAACCGCAAAGTGGTGGAGCGGCCAAGACCGCTCCAAGGAGTAGAAGAGCAGCCAACGTGATTTTCATTGCCGCCAAGATTACTTCCTTTCGGCGCGGCAAGACTAGGGCAAATGCTGCACCTGAAAGCCGCAATCCCTCAGCGTCTTAATACTTAAGCCAGACATCTGTCGGGCGCGGGTAGATCACTACGAATTTCACTCCAGCCATGGTTTCGCCAGAGCTGAGAAGCTCGGGGTTGGCAGGCCAATTGTTTTGGAATAAGCTGACGCAGCCAGCGCCACACAATCCCTAAGCTCCATGAGCGAAGACTCCCTCGACCGGCCACTGCTCGTCTTTGACGGAGAGTGTCCATTTTGTCGAGCCTGGGTCACGTACTGGAAACACCTCACCGGCGATCGAGTGCTCTACGCGTCATACCAGGAAGTTGGTCAACGCTTTCCCAAAATCGCCCGCGAAGAGTTCGCCTCTGCCGTCAAACTCATCATGCCGGACGGCAAAGTGCGAAGCGGCGCTCACGCCGTGTTCGGCGCGCTTGGCTCCTTGCCTGGAAGAAGAGGTTGGATGCTGTGGTGTTACAAACATATCCCCGGCTTCGCGACCGTTTCCGAAGCAGCTTACGGCGTGTTCGCCCGTCACCGATCCTTCTTCTACCGTGTAACGAATTTCCTCTGGGGCATCCCTCTTGCACCCGAAACATTCCGAGTATCCAGCTGGCTTTTTCTAAGAATGCTCGGCACGATTTACCTGATTGCCTTCGCCTCGTTCGGAGTACAGGCAGCGGGCCTGATTGGTTCCCGCGGTGTTCTGCCCGCTGCCGAGTTTCTCCGGGCTGCCCAGGTATACTTCGGAACAGCAAGATATTGGAACGTCCCAACATTCTTTTGGCTGAGCGGGAGCGATGCCTCCATTAGAGCTGATTGGATGGCTGGAATCTGCCTCTCAGTACTCGTTCTCGCCGGCGTAAACTGGCGCGGCCTCCGCCTCGCCTTGTTTTTGCTCTATCTTTCGGTCGTGACTGCTGGCCAGGTGTTTATGGCCTACCAATGGGATGCCCTGCTCCTCGAAGCTGGCTTTCTCGCCATATTCCTTGGTGCCTCCCCAGTCATTCCCCGGCTCTTTCGCTGGCTGCTATGTCGCTTCCTGTTCCTTTCCGGCGCAGTAAAGCTAGCGAGCGGAGATTCCTCATGGCGCAGCTTCACCGCCCTGCCGGTCCACTACGAAACCCAACCTCTGCCCACGCCTCTGGCGTGGTACGTTTTTCACTTTCCTGCCTGGTTTCATCGCATGTCGGTCGGATCTTTGTTGTTTGTGGAGCTCGTAGTTCCATTTCTGGTTCTCGCGCCGCGTCGGGTACGTCATTTCGCGGCCGGCGCCATCACTGTGCTCCAAGTACTTATCTTCCTGACCGGAAACTACGCGTTCTTTAACATTCTCACGATCGTCCTTTGTCTTTTTCTTCTGGAAGACGCAATTCTCATTCGAAAGTTGCCGAAGAGGATACTCGAGCGAATACCAATCACGGTGAGCAACGTGCGTTGGCCGCAAGTGCGTAATGCCTTCTACAAAATCTTCGCGGTTCTTGTCTTGTTCCTCAGCGGCTTCGAAATGGCCGGCGAGTTCTCAGGCGTTCGTTGGGCGCCGGCGGATACTATCATTCGCGCCATCGCCCCATTCGAGATCATCAACACGTATGGGCTCTTTGCCAACATGACCACTTCGCGTCCTGAGATCGTCATCGAAGGCTCCCTTGACGGCGAGACTTGGCTTCCCTACGAATTTAAATATAAACCCGGAGATCTTACCCGACGCCCAATCTGGGTGGAACCGCACCAGCCACGGCTTGACTGGCAGATGTGGTTCGCCGCGCTCGGTAACTACCAAAGGGATCCTTGGACCATTCACTTCATGGCCCGTCTCCTCGAGGGCTCACCCGAGGTTCTAAGCCTGGTGGACAAGAATCCATTTCCAGACGTCCCGCCTCACTACGTCCGCGCATTGCTTTACGAATATAGCTTCACCACGGCGACAGAAAAGAGAACCACTGGACATTGGTGGCGCAGGCAATTGAAGGGAATTTACATATCCCCATTAGCATTGCGCCAGCAGTAGAAGTGAAAGTACAGGGCCGAAGATGCGATTGCCTGGTGTAGACCCTTGGCGTCGCTTTGATCTGTAGGTCGACTTGCGCTCTAATTGAGAACAGTGCGGAGCTCTAAACTGCGGACCCGGGCGCGCCGGATATGAGAAGGCACCGACCGTGCAGCTTAACATTCGCTTTCCTGCTACTGGTCGCCGTGTGCCCTGCTCAAGAAAGCAAAGGAGAGAAGACGGCTATACCACCTGGCGCGCAATTTGCAGTATTGCTCGGCGATCCATCGAAACCCGGCGCCCCATATATTTTCAGAGCCAAACTTCCGGACGGCTACAGCGTGCCGCCGCATTGGCATCCGATGGACGAGAATGTCACCGTCATCAGCGGAATCTTCCGGGTGGGACTCGGCGAGAAGTTCGACAAGGGTGCGCTGCGCGATTTGCCCGCTGGATCCTATGCCATGCTGCCGAGCGGTCTAGCTCACTATAATCGCATCAAGGGTGAAACCGTTCTTCAGTTCCACGGCATAGGACCATACGATATAAACTACGTGAATCCTGCTGACGACCCAAGGAAGAAGCCGATTGGCAAGTAATCGCGCGGGCACCAAGTAGACCCCCGACGCATGTGGTTCATGATATGTACGGTTCACATCGGCTGCGATGCGTAACGTGCCGCTTATAGAAGCGACCGTCTGGCTATCGCCACATTCTGGGCGTATCGTCGGCCAACCTGAAACAACGTGACCGGCGAGGTCAGTCAGCCATATCAAAGGCACGACCCTACTTTGTGCTGCCAATCGCGTCCCCTGGCTGTGCCCCAGTGGTTGCTACATGCGCACGCCAGTGCATCCAGCTAAGGTCGGCCTGTTCCTATCGTGATCCTGTTTCTTGGTGAGACTCAGGGTGCGGCATTGAACTTGAAGTCGCCTATTGAAGGACCCTTGCCGCTGCAACTGACGCCACCGTCGACGCCGCTAGTATCAAGGCGGCTGAACGTAAAGGTGCAGTCGTCTTGCGCCTTATTAAAGTTCCAAGCCTTCGAAACATTCCATGAGAGGGCGAAGTTCTGAATGCTTTCTTTCCCGTACTTACCGGGTCCCAGGACGTTCATGAGCGCGAACCGGACGCTGCATTGACCCTTCGAACTGTAGGAAGCGCCAAACGTCTGAACGTCCTTCCCCTTAGATTTGTAGAAGTCGAGCGATGCTGAGCCGGGATCCAAGTCAGCCGCACAAGGTTTTTCCGTCCAGTTCGGCATCGACTTTTCCAGTCTTGAACTCAATGCTCTTGACAGGCGGGCCTTGTGCCACCAGCATAACCGACCCTACGATCAGAGCCGCGGTATTCGCGGCGCCCCAATACCGATTTAGCACTTTTCTGTTGAGACTCGTCATTGTAGTGGTCTCCCCTCCGCCGTGATTCAGCAGGATTTCCTTTTGGCGTTCTTGGTGCGGTCAACCGGTCATTGATCGAGAATGTTATCCCCGCAGAGCAGGTTGGTCAAACGCAGGGACCGAACTGTAATGGCGTGAACAACCGCGCAAACTGCAGATTTGGTCGCGTCAAGCGGCATAGATTCTGAGTGACAGTGCAGTGACCGAACAACTCCCGGTTTTGTCGGCAAGCCAGAAATTGAGCGACGCTGTCTATCAGTTTCCGGTTTGCCAGTGATTCGCTCGTAACCCGCCAAAGTGGCCAGCGGGACTGCAACTCTCTAACCCTAATCCGAATATATTGAATAGGATGAGCGAAGATAATCATGGGCGAGTCCGTAATAGTGCAAATCTAACCGACAGTAGCGATTTTTCGTTGTGTTGTAGAGATTACTTGCCAAAGACTCTCAGCTCACTTCGTATTCGCCGGCTCAGCCTGAAGCCCTGGTAGGCAAGATAGCCCGCGATAGCAAGCCCTATCCAGCTAATCCAAACTGGCACGACCATGTTCTCTACCGTCACATGCCAGCCGAAGAGGAGACGAATCGCATGGCCGAGAGCTATCAGGGAAAAGATTGCTGCGGCGATTAAGGAAAAGATTCTTGGTGTCATGCCCACCTCAACGATAGCAGAATTGCGCGTCTGTGCGTACTTGGCAATTATCGCGGCGGCTGCGGCAATAGCTTTTTTCTCGTTGGACTGTTTGGTTGATTTGCGGATCCATAAGTTGCCAAACTCTGAAAATCCTCACTTACAAACCAAGGCTCTCGCGTTGGTATTGGACGGAACGCCGACTCAGGCAATCACCATCGAAAAGCTTCGGCATAAAGATTACGATCTCCAATAGATCCCACCCGGAGACTGAATTGATTGGGGAGTTAATTAACCAGAAGAATGCTCGGTCAGAACAACACGGTTTGCCGAACTGACATGACACATTCACGACACACCGATTTGACCCGAAGACGTAACGTGATGAATAATTTGGTAGTTGCCCCCTCGTTCAATGGTAGGACAGCTGACTCTGGATCAGCATATCGGGGTTCGAATCCCTGGGGGGCAGCCAAATCTTTTCAATAGCTTCCGATGTTTTCCCCTCTGACTCATTGTGCTCTTGGTGCGTCCCCGGTGCGGATTGATGCAGAGTTGTTTTGGAATCCAGCCGGTCCACCCAAGCAATATCTGCTCCCGGAATCAGATGGCCGTAGGTATCGACTGTGATCTGGATTGAGCTGTGGCCCATTTGCTCTTTCACGTACGCGAGCGAGGCGCCATCCTGAATCAGCAGGCTCCCGAACGTGTGCCGGAGATCGTGGAATCGGAACCTGCGTAGGCCTGCCTTTTTCGAGTGCAGGCTCCATGTACCGCGGCACGATATTGTCCGCCTTGATTATCGTGCCGACCTGGGAAGGGAAGACCAGGTCATCGGCGATCCCGGTCTTGCCGGCCATCATTACCGCGAGCAAGCGTGTGTCGCGAATCTCTAGCAGCGCAGCCCTTAGCTGTTTTGAGAGGTCCACACGCCGCGATTTCTTGCTCTTTGGACTGGTGAACCGGCCGTAGGAGTAGTTCCGCTGCACGAGAATGTATCGGTTGGGATCTTCGTCGCTGTCGCCGAATTGGATGTCACCCCATTTGAGCGCGATTAGTTCGCCCTTGCGCATGCCAGAACGCAAAGCTGTGAGGAAGAATATGTACCACTCCGCACACACTTCCCGAACGGCGACAAGGAAACTCTCTGATTCGGCTCGCGTCATCGCACTGGCTTGCCGCGCGGGCTTTTCACTCTTGGCGAATCGGCCGACTTTAGATGCTGGGTTGCTTTCGATAATCCCATCCTCGACAGCAGCATTCATAACGGTACGTAGGGCGCAAATGATCAGCCGGAGCGTGTTCTTTGAAAACCGGGGTATGGTATTTTCCTTCACGACTCTCGTGGCCTGAGAAAGTTGTGAGAGAAAGAGCTTCACCTCGTCCCGTCGAATTTCTGTGAGCCGTTTTTCTCCAAACCGCGGAGTTACGTGCAATCGCAGGAGTTGCTCATAGCTACGGGCGGTTGACACCTTACATTCGAGCTCGGCATAACTGCTGAGCCACTGTCGGGCGTAGTCTTTGAAGATTGGGACTTGCTGATCACCCTCGTCCAGAAACTTGAGATCGCCCAGAGCGAGGCGTGCTTCAACCTCTCGCCGCACTCGCTCCGCGGCTTCGCGTGTGCCCACGCATTTGTTTTTGCGCTTTCCGTGGTAGTTCACGTATACGTACCACTTCGAGCCGCGTTTTTTGATCTTTACGCCCATCAGTTCGTTCCCATCACCCCAATTACCATTTCGTCCACGATACAGCCCACGTCAATGCTTTTCAGCCTGTGATTTTCTAGCCATTGATCGAAAGTCTTCCGGCGAACTAGTATTTTCACTCCCACCTGCGTGGCCGGCAGAGGATTGATAGCAAGATGGATCCACTCCCGTAGCGTCCGCTCTGATACACAGGCGTAGCGCGTGAGAGCCTTCAGGTCCATCCACTCGGGTTGTGACTGTTCCGAAATCATCAGTTTTGGTACTGCGCTTCCTGCTCGTTTGCACTGAGGAGGAGATTCAAAGCGATCCCACCCGCAACCTTCCACTTCCGAAGAATTGGAAAACGGTTCCGAAGCCCCTCAGTCTTACCGATCTCGACAAAATGGTGTCCTCCTTAGGCACTGCGTGGCTTGATGTTCGCGACAAGGCCATGCTTCTCACCTTCTTTGCTTCCGGACTGAGAGAGAGTGAACTTGCGGGTCTCAAGGTGCGGGATCTCAATCTTGAAGATGGAGCCGCGAAGGTCTGGGACGGAAAAGGCGGCACGGACGGAATCATTCCGCTCAGCCCTCCTGCCATTGCAGTCCTGAAAGAGTATCTGGAGAACGTTCGTCCGAAACTCGCGGACGGATTGGACACGCCATACGTATTTGTTGGTCGGCGAGGAAAACCGCTCAGCAGGCAACAGATTTATTACCGCGTCCGCGACATTGCTCGAGCCGCACTGGGAAAACACATTTCCCCTCACTTCTTGAGGCATGGCTTCGCTACCGCGCTCGTCGAAGGTGGCGCCGACATCCGCGATGTCCAGGTCTTGATGCGTCACGCTTCAGTCGATACCACAGCGATCTACGTCCACACCGATTTGAACTATCTGAGGAGGATCTGCTATGCCAGCCACCCAAGAGCCCGTATTGCTCAAACCGCGAGTTGAGGAGTTTCTGACATACTGCGGGGCAAGGAACCTTAGCCGGAATAGCATCCGCGCCTACCGCAGTGACCTTGGTGATTTCGTACACCTGTCCGGCGGTGGCGAAATTCCCATCACCCACGTCAACCGTAAACTGATCCGGGCGTTTGTGGTTCGGCTCCATGAAGGTGGCATTAGGCTGGCATCGATCCAGAGAAAGCTGGCCGCTGTGAAGAGCTTTTGCAATTGGCTACAAGGGGAAGGACTCCTCGAAGCCAGCTTGATCGAATCCATCTCCGGCCCGCGGCGACGCTACGAGCTACCTGATGTACCAAACGAAACTGAGGTCACACGGCTACTCGACGGTGACATGCCGACGGTCAGCCCGGAGCGCGATCGCATAATTCTCGAATTGCTCTATGGCAGCGGCTTGCGGGCGTCCGAGGTCATTGGCGTCAATGTGGACGATTTTCGAGACGAGGATGCAATGGTGATCCGGGGCAAAGGACGTAAAGAGCGGTTCGTCATCTTCGGAGAGTACGCCCAAGCCGCACTCAGTGCATGGCTAACCCATTCGAGCCGCACTGCTCGCCAAGATGCGGCTTGAAACCAATGCCCTCGTATTCAGCGTTAGCCCGCATCGCTCGCTGGAGCGGCTGGATGTGCGTTCCATCGGGCGAATTGTTAAGGCAATAGCAGAGGCGAAAGGTTTAGATCCGACCAAGTGGCATCCCTACTTATTGAGGCACGCCTGCGGTACGCACATGCACGATCATGATGCGCCCCTGCAGGCAGTGGGTACGCTCCTCGGGCACGCTAGGCTATCAACAGCGCAAATCTATACTCGCGTTTTCGTGGGACGCATGATGCGAACCTACCGTTCAGCCCATCCCCACGCCAAGCCCAATGGCAATACATCAGGAAAGGAGCCTGGCAATGCCTGAAGCCGCGGCGAAACCCAAGCTGGTTGTAATCGCTGGCAGGCTCCACGTCGGTGAGCCGGTCAGAGATGAGAAAAAGCTCCTGCACGCCGAGCGCTATCTGGCGGGAGCACCAATACAACGTCGCCTATTTAAGTCTGCGTGGTTGGCGACTGGAGAAAACCCGGTGCACGATCGGTGCTCAGCGGAAATGAGATGCCGCACGCCGAGGTTATGAGCGGCCCGTTGCGGAGAGCTGAATCCGGCGTATTTGCCCATAATGTGCACGTGGAAGCGCTCCCCTCAGGAATGGACACCATTACGCTTTCGGCCCTCGAATCACCTGTTGCGAAGCACCGCGTGGCACGCTCTTGTTCGTTTTTTGTAACACCAAACGACCCTTCAGTGAACTCGAGGCGTGCAGCCGTACACTCTCTACCACAGGCGACCTCCCCCAACAGAAAAGAGATGTCATGGACGGGCTATTAAATCGCCCCGTGGCGTTTGCCTTTTTGGTCGCACTGTTGTGCTTGCTGCCTTGCACTCTGTTGTTTATTAGCATCGACTCGGGGGATTCCTTGCTACGTTCCCATTTGCTGAGGATTCCAGTTGTTTTCTGGGCTGGATGGGCAGTCCTTTCTATATGGGCAGCTCTAGATATGCCGAGGATTTCAAAGATCTTTGGGCGCAGCACCGATCCATTAGGGCCTGAGGCCATGGGTTTGTGCGTATTGGCCCTTATAAATTGCGCCTCGGTTCTGGCGTTTCTGTTCATGAAGTCCACGATCTGATTTCCGGCAGCAGTCATGGGATTAAGTCATGGTTCCTGCAGATCCCGACAAGACACCGAAGGTCCAGCGTCTCGAGCGCAGGCATGATCAGCGAAAAAAGCTGGCGGTCGAGGCAGAGCTGCATACGGCAGGATCTGCAGCGCCGCTTCGTGTCAAAACCGCAGACCTCAGTACCATCGGGTGCTACGTAGAGATGATGTTTACGCTGGAGGTGGGAGCCAAGCTGAAAATTGGTCTGTGGATCAAGGGCGTAAAGCTGAACACCGAAGGCTTGGTCATTACCCGCGATCCACAAGTGGGCAATGGAATACAGTTCACCGGCATGGCGGCCCAAGACCGCGCGACGCTGTGGCAGTTTCTCGCTGATGCTCAGGACGGTTGAAAAAATCCTCCTAACCTTTGCGCAGATCATCCATCCTATACAGTAAGGACTGTATCGAACCTAAGGAACATTTTGGGTATTCTGCCTGTGTCCCCTGATGCTGCCGGATCATCCCCAGACAACCGTTCTCTGCATAGACGATGAAGACGATCAGCTGCTACTTCGCAAGCTTTTATTGGAGGAGGCGGGTTACCGCGTTTTTACCGCAACATCGGGCGAAGAGGGGATTCGTTTGTTTCAGACCGAGCACATTGACCTGGTAATTGTGGACTACTGGATGTCCCGGGTGAACGGTGTGGTGGTAGCACGCGCATTGAAAGAACTGTGCAGCAAAATACCGATCATCATGCTTTCAGGCTATGCAGAACTTCCAGACGAGGCTTTGGGTGCAGCCGACGCATGGCTAATCAAGTCCCAAGTCGAACCACAAAAATTGCTAGCCGTAGTAAAGGACCTGCTGAAAGAAGACTAGCGGGCCCGTCCCGCCTACCCTGGTGGACTGGGCAAGGTTTGAACTTGCGTTTGCGGAAGCGAGATAAGGGAAAATCCCTCCGCCGTGTTCCGTTGCACCACCGGCCCTAATCGGGTTCACTCATCACTTAGCCGTGCGTTTGTACCGGCTTCGTCCTGGGCGTTAGAAACACCTGGTTTGCAAACGACCACTTGCATACTTGACCGCGGGTGTATGCTTATAGCGCTGGTGTTACAACCCTCCTCCAGCGCGGTGTAGTCTATGTCGCGCCCTGATAGTAAGCCCACTAGAATTTGGCAAGAGATCGCAGCTGAAGCGGGTAAAGAAACAGACCCGATAAAACTAGCGGCTCTCACCGAGGAACTCGATCGCGCACTTGCGGAACGCGATGCAAGGATTCGGATCGCCATTCGTTCAGCCGAACAGCCAGCCAAACGCAAAGCTAGCTAAAGTAAAGCAACAGGTGCTAAGAACTACCCGCTTCGTCACCGCTGTTCCAAAACTCTGCTAAAAGGCCTCAGCTAAATTACGGTGCCGCAACGACGGACCAAGCCTGCTTCCGAGCGTTCCAAATCATTGACCAGACCTGGAACGACGGTAGCGTGTACCAAGGCGACCATAGGGAATCTGTCGCAGTTGGCGGTGATCCGATGCTTGCGACTCTCCGCTAACAGTTCCCGCCGCGCTTGCTGACGCAAGTGTTTCAACATCTTGTGTGAGTGGGCTTCTGGCGGTCACACTTCACCGCCTTTCTTGGTGCGCAGGTGGTGCGGATTTTGCAGAGGTTTGCCGGAATTTGCAGAGGGAACCGCTTTATTTTCTTTGTTTTCAGAGCCTGTGAAAGGACTCTGGATCAGCACATCGGGGTTCGAATCCCTGGGGGGCAGCCAATTTTTTCAGCACCTTCCGATGTCTTCCGATCTGAGTCGCCTTCCTGGTTGGTCTGCCAGCAGGCGTTGCCTTGCGGGGTGCACTTGGATGCCGATTGTGCAAAATCAGCAAATAGAAAAAGCTCCGGATGGGGGATAGCCAGAGCCGGAGCTAGTTACTCAATTCGCGTTTTTCTTGGCACGAATAATGCCATAAAAATATGCGTAATGCAATCTGGTTCTAACTCACCCAGCCTCCGCGAGCTCGAAAGATAATCATCCCAGGTTCAGACTCAGTCTGTTGTCGTGTCTTGACCAAGCTTCCGTCGAGCGTCGAACCGCCCGTCCCTTTGAACCGATTTTCTGTCGATGGCAGCGGCTAATGGCTATGATCGGGGTCGCAAGATTGTTTGTACGCGCGGCGCTAAGGAGAAGACTACGGCCGGCACGAATAAAGGAAGAGGCCGCCACCGGCACGCCAGACAGATGACGGCCCTCTGGGGGAAGGCTACCGCGGAAAAGTCTAATCCAGATTGTTTTCATCGGTACAAGAAAAGAACAAAGCCAGCGGGTGCCTTTTAGGAGTGTCAGAGAGCGAATTACGCAAGACGAGCGGTTACGATGGACCATTCCTGAGCGCCGGAAAGGTCATTTGGGGACACGAGGCCGCGGTCGGGCACTTTGCCCAGGATCACAAGGCTTTGATCGAGCCGGGAATGACGGTCTTCGAATGGTTTCATCAATGGGATCCCTCGGCGGCTCACGAAGAGGTTCGCGGCCTGTTAGGACAAATGCTGTTTCCTCGCGATGATGGTGATAAGCGTACCGACGTTCTTTCCGGCGGCGAGGCGGCTCGGCTACTTTTCTGCAAACTTATGTTGCAGAAACCGAACGTCCTGGTGCTCGACGAACCCACCAACCATTTGGATCTCGAATCCATCAACGCGCTCAACATCGCCCTGCAGCGTTATCGGGGAACGGTCCTTTTGGTCACGCATGATGAGGCTTTGATCGATGAAGTCGCCACTAGAATTTGATACTTCGAGAGCGACCTCCGCATCACCGATTTTAAGGGAGTCTACGAGGAATACCAGTCAGTTCCGGTCGAATCGATGACCTGATTCGAGACGAACTACGTCCTCGTCCACGGTTCGCGTAAATGCCATCTTCCCGCACAGACAATTTTGAAAACACTAACCCCCCTAGGAGGTCATTGCCCAACCTCGCAATACCTCCTAGGCGGCTTTTTTCTCCTGCCTCACCCTTGCCCATCGTGCCCTCTGAGCGGCAGCAATCTTGCGTCTTGCTGAAAGTGACAGAGTGCGTTTGTGTGAGGCTCCTAGCGCAGCATTCGAGCTCTTATTAGCCCACCAAGCCTTCTTTGCTATGGCGATCTTGCGCCGTGCAGCAGCGGACATTACGCGCCGTGGTTTGATTGCGCCGGCGCGAGATGTACTTTTTCCGGAGCGTCCATTCAAACCGTGCAATGCCGCAATGGCCGCGTCCAGATGACCCAGTTCCCGCTGGGTTTGGTTCCGTCGAGCTTGTAGATCAATGAGTATCCGTGAAAGATTTGACATGTGTGCCCCCTCGCCGTCGCATTGTAGCAAACAGCGCTTGAATCTGGACTAAAACCGCTGCTTTAGTTTCGGGCACGAAGCCGAAAGCGGGCGGGAACATCATTGCGTGCGACAACCTGGCAGTACGTGCGACAACCTGGCAGTAGAGGTAAAGGCCTGTCTCTTCGTCGGAAGCGGATAAAAGAGCATGGAAGGACGGTTTGCCGTCCTTCCATATATTCTAGGCAGCTCTCTTGGTCTTACGTTTGCCTCTGGTTTTAGCTTCGACTTCTTCACCGCCCTCCATTGCCTCAGCGTTGATCTGCTTGGAAAGTTCAGTCAGCTTCTCGTCGGTCTCTTTCTCTTCCTGCAGGGTCTCGCCCAGCAGTGTGGCATGTTCATTTTCTTCAAGGAGTTCGGCAAAGGCGCAAACGGTTCCGTAGGCAGCTATTTCGTAATGTTCCACGCGCTGAGCGGCCGAAATTAGAGCAGCGTCCATCACGGCGCCCTCGAAGTCTTCGTCCATAATCTCAGAGCCTTCCTTTATCAGCCCCTCCATGCCTGCACATTTCTTGCCTTTGGGGTTTTCGCCCAGCATTTCGAACACTTGCTCGAGACGCTGCACATGCCCTCTGGTCTGCTCCAGGTGCTCCTCGAAGCCTTGTCGTAATTCGTCCGAGGAAGCGGCTTTCGCCATTTTCGGAAGTGCTTTCACGAGCTGGTTTTCGGCGCTGTACAAGTCTTTTAGGTTATCTACGTAGAGTTCCTGCAATGAATTAGTGGTCATTTGTCTCTCCAATGGTAGGTATTTAGCCTTGCAGCCCCCGTTTGATGCTCTTCGTATAGACGGAGTGGCCCGACTGTTTTCACTATCCAGGCATACGTGCAGAGCGAGGACGGATTTAGGTGTCACCGGTTGTGAGGGGGGTTTCCAAATAGGGATTCGGGACGAACGAGGGGTCTTATCACCCTTATCGCTAGAGACTTATGACCACTTGTGGACTTCCGCCGGTTTGCTACACTCCCCGTCTCTTCACTCCTGTAAAGGCTTCTTGGTGTAAGGAAGAAGCTGATACGAAAAAAGCCCGCCAACCAGCGGGCTTTTTTCTTGAGAAGGTAAATCTCACATTTCCGAAACTGAAACCCGCTCTCAGTAAGCCGCTTCCAAACGCAATGGTTGGTCCAGCTTAAAACGCAGCGTAGTTTCGGCCGGCACATGAACGGCTTTGCCTCTGGTCAGGATTTCTGTTCCCGCGCCGGCGGCGGCGCCGGCAACCGCACCAATAGCTGCGCCCTTTCCATGCCCCGCAATCGCGCCAATCAGGGTGCCCAGAACTGCGCCCCCTCCAACCATCTCGGCGGTACGGCGATTCGCGCCAATCCCCTCAGAGCCCTTTTGTTCCAAGTCCTGGGTGTTGACCATGTACCGCCGGCCGCCAACTTTTACAGATTGAAGGTCGAGAGTAACCTCTGACCCTCCGGTCATGCCCCCGCCGGAAACTTTTCGAATCACCAGCTCAGCCTCTGAGCCCTTCGGAATCACGACTTGTCCCGAACTATTCACCACGTTTTGGGCCACATCGGCCGAAAAAACCTGGCCCTCGGTAGCGGTCTTAGAGTCAATCTCCTGGTTAGTTAGAACTGCAAGCTCAGTGCCCACAGGAAGAACCACCGATCTCTGCGAGCTCTGAGTAGGAGTGGCGGAGCGATTCCGCGGGGGAGCGGGAGCGGTCGCCGCAGCCTTCTCGCCGAAATCGAGTGACTGCACGCTGGACAAGGGATAGTGGTGAAGCGTGCGTCCTTCCTTGAAGGTAATCGTACGGGACGTAGCGCCCAGAAAAACACCGCTGTGCTTCGTACCATCCTTCACAGTCAGAGTGTCGGTCGCGAAAGTAAATCCGCAAAACAACAAAAGAACGCAGAACATACACGTCGGTAATACCCTTCTGCTCATCATCGGCGTTGCCTCCTGAGTCTGCGGTTACATGCTGGTCGGGTGCCACTCGTTTGCGTACACCAATCGACTTGTCAGCCAAATAGTCACTCCCGCTCTCGATTAACTCGATTGTAAGCTCCATTTATTTGAATGAGATGAGGAGAATAATGGAAAAATCAGACGTATGTTCGAGTTGCGCGGGCAAGGGTCACCTTCCCTACGCGACCTACAGTCACGGCGACATCACCACGGTTTGTCCTACGTGCAAGGGGATAGGTACGCAGCCCCCGGAGAACGCTTCGGGCCACACCCGAGCTGGATAAGACACTTTATAGTTTCAGGCAAGCTTGCTTCAGGCAAGTTTGCTTCAGGCAATCTTGCGCGCGTCACCCGGCTTGAGAACCTCCTGGTAAAGCGCTGCATACTGCCCGACCATGCGTGCCAGCGAAAAGTTTTCCTCAACATACTGGCGGACAGCGCGAGGTTTAAGGTCGATCGTGGTGACGTGCTTGGCCATATCCACCACAGAGCGGCACACATATCCAGAAACTCCGTCGCGGACAACCTCCGCTACCGATCCCCCCGGAAAGGCCAGTACCGGAGTGCCACACGCCATGGCTTCCACCATCACCAGACCAAATGGTTCATTCCATTTGATCGGAAACAACATAGCTAAGGAGTTTCCCAATAGTTCATTCTTGGCTTTCAAGTCTGCCAGCCCAACATACTCGATGAACTTGCCGTCAAGTTCGGGCTTAATCTTCGCTTTGAAATAGTCGCGATAGATCGGCTGAATGTCACCGGCAATTTTCAGCGCGATCCCTACTCGCTTGGCAACGTCGATTGCCACATGGGTTCCTTTTATGGGTGCAATCCGGCCGATGAAGCTCAAGTATTGCTGCTTGTGCTCCCGTAATTGATATAGCGAGAGATCGATTCCATGGTGGATGGTGCGGATTCGCGGCAACGACTCCTGCCGGCGTTGAAATTCGCTGATGCCCACGTAATAAAGCTCGGGATAGTGAGAATAGAATTCGCTGAGCTTGGGGTCGTGCGGACCATGTAGGGTAAATACGATTGGAACATTGGTGAAACGTGAGCAGGGAATGCCTTGAGGGCTTTGCAAGTGGATCACATCGCAAGTTTCGGCGGCGTCTCGGATGGCCCAGGCCGAGTGATCCATATCCTTAATGAAGGCATGCTGGACAGCTTTGATCGGCCACTCCGGCTTCTCATAAAGCCAGCGACGATCCACATTCACCGTGGACTCCCCGATTGTATACACGACGACAGGTACCCCGGCTTTCTGAAGCCCTTCGGCGAGCTGGGCCACGAAAAGCTCGGTACCTCCATAATCTTTTGGTGGGACGGTAATGAAAGGTGGAGCGATTAAGGCGACTTTCATTGAGGAGGTGGCGATGATCTAATCTAGAGTCGAACGATACAGCGGTTCGCGGTCGGGGAAACCGCCATGGAAAGGCGGCTTCCCCGCTGCTGAATACGTTCTACTGGTTAACGGCGCGGTCCCGCCTGCGGTCAGCCTCTGGCGCTTCCGCCTCGGGATCGTTGGTGCTGGGCTTCTTTACTGCGTCTTTCACCTTGCCCCAAGCGTTCTGCACCTTGCCTTCCACTTGTTTCTTCGTACCGTCCGCCTGGGCGCTTTTGTCACCGGTCCACTCGCCCACTTGCCGTTCAGCACGTCCGGCGATGTCCTTAACTTTGCCTTTCACTTCATCTTTGTCCATGAGGCCTCCTTCTATGCGTTAGGAATGCATCAACGCCAAAAGCTACTTGCACCCGAACTGTACTGGAGCGCAACAAGCGCGAACATCGGGGACACCTTGTAGTTTCAGGGCGGAAAATAGCGTAGGTACTTAGTATTACCTGCCACAGCAAGATACGAGACAGGGGCTAGTGACGTTTTACGATTCCGGCAATATCTGGTAGCGGTCAAACTCTACTCCCATGCCGAACTTTCCTTCCGCCATGCTTTCCAAACGCACTACTTTGCCGGAGCACCACACTCGTATCACTTGAGCATGCGTCACATGCGAGGGTACGGTGAGGATAAACTGAACATCCCACCCCTCGGCAATCAAATGATCGGTGTACAAGTACGCGCCGCCTTTAGACATGTCTCTGCTGATTGCACTAAACGAATCTTTCGCCGATGAAACCGACACGATCTCCTGCACGGGAAAGCGTTGCGTCCGGCGGCGGTCTGAATCCAGCATTGCGGGCTTACGGCCTTGGATGATGGTTTATGGGTTTGCGTCAACTGTATCTGCAATCTTCTTTGCACTAGGACCCGCCGACAGCGAAACCCTGTTCCTTTGTGATCAACGCAATTTCACTTGAATTGACACATCCTCTGCTTCATTTTCGCCATCGAAGTAGCAGATGTATGAACCTATGAAATCTGTCGCGGGATTGATATATTTCGGCGCTTTAATGCTCGCAACTGCTGTACTGGTTCGAATATTGGCGTTGCGAGCGGCTCACCAACGCAAACAAGTTTCAGATTTGCCCCAGGATGAGATTCAGCAAGGTGAAGCCATCGAGCTCGAAAAAGTACGCAAAGTAGCCTGAACGGGGTTCGTGTCCACTGGATCAAGGCTCGGCATTCTGCCGAGAGGCCACTCCTACCTGTCCAATCAGATCCCGTTACCCATTGATGGTCACCAAGTGATCGTCACCAATTGATTCGGGCTACTTCGCCGGCACAGCCTGCGGAGCTGGTGTCGAGAAGTTCACCTTAGGCACCTGCCGCGAACCCTCCGATGCTGCAAAATAGGCTTCATTCGGTTTGAAGCCTGCCCAACCCGCAAAAATGTTGTGGGGAAACTGCTGGATATAAGTGTTGTAGTCCTGCAAGGTGTCGTTATAGCGCTTGCGTTCGACAGCAATACGGTTCTCGGTTCCCGCCAGTTCGTCCTGTAATCGCAGGAAGTTTTCATTGGACTTCAACTGCGGGTAGTTTTCTACGATCGCCAGCAGCCGGCCGAGGGCGCCATCCAGTTGCTGATTGGCCGCGATCTTCTCTGAGGGGGTGCCGGCGGAGAGCAGCGCAGACCGCGCCTTGGCGATATCTCCAAAAACTGTCTGCTCCTGCTTGGCGTAGCCTTTTACAGTTTCCACCAGGTTGGGAATCAGATCGGCGCGGCGCTGCAGCACGACATCCACCTGCGACCAGGCGGCCTTCACCGCCTCGTTTTTTTGGACCAGCGTGTTGCGTACGCTGACGTACTGTCCAAAGGCCATTAACGCAATCAGCACCAGGACAATGATGAAAATTAATCCTTTACTCATGGTGTCTCCTGAAAACAGAATGTGCGACGATCATGAACCGCGCGGCTCGGCAGAATCCAGCATTCTATCCACTGCCACCGTTACCTGCTCAACTGCTGCTAAGTAGTGAGAAGCGATGTTCCTGACATCCAGTTTTTTGGGATCAACTTTGTGTTCGCGGACGTCCAGTGCTTGCTCAAAGACCGATCCGTCGAATCCCAGACGGGCAGCCAGCTTCTTGACAGCTTCGCGCTTGTTATCTGGAGCCGAGTCCCCTTGCGCGATCAGGGTGTGACGGAAGAGTGTGGCAAAAGTAGGGAGTGCGTGAAGCAGCACGTCCCACGTCCCATTGCGATTTCCCGCTGCCAGCAGCAGGCGCTGGCGCAGCAAAATCAGCTTTTCCCGTAACTCGTACTCAAGTTGTGCATGGTGCAAATGCATAGGAATCTGTAGCGATTTAAGGACGTCTTCGCCCAGCAGTACCCGATGATGCTCCTGAATGTCCATCAGTTCGATGGCAAACACGTCGGCGGAACGCCTGATTTCCTCGTGACTCATTAAAAGTGGCGCGCGCTGCTTCTGCCGGTTCCACCACTCGATTGCGGGCGCCATAGCTTCCAGTGACGCATAGGAAAGCTCGCGCAGAATGCAAAGCAGGTTCAGGTCGGAGTACTCAGGATGAAAATCGCCCGACGCGGCCGAACCGTAGAGGATCACGCTCTCCAGATTTGAGCCTGCCGCTTTTTGCAGGCGGCCGACGAAATCGTTGATCTGTTTTTCTGGAACCATTCGCGTCCTCACTAGCCTTCAGCTACCAGCTGCCGCTGGCGCCACCGCCGCCCGAACTCCCGCCTCCGAAGCCTCCGAAGCCGCCTCCGCCACCTCCGAAGCCCCCGCCGCCCCAGCTGCCACCGCCGCCGTATCCGCCTCCACCCCCGAACAGGAACCAATAAAAAAGCAAGCGCCGCAGCGGTGTGAAAAGTACGATGAGGCCGATAATGATCAGTACCGCAATCGTTCCAGCCGACAAGCCCTGATACGGTGGAGCGTCCGGCTGAGAAGGGCCGCGGGTTCCAGTAAGCTCGACGCCAGCATCCTGCGCGATGACATTCGCAATACGGGAGACGAGCAGCAGCAGTGCGCCATTGTAGTCGTTCTGGCGGAGTAGGGGCACCGCCTCGCGTCCAAAGCCGCCCACCTTGCCATCCGGCAGAATGGGCTCCAGGCCATAACCGACCTCGACGCGGTAGCGGTGGTCCTTTACCGCCAGCAGAATCAGAACACCGCGGTCAGTGGATTTGCTTCCAATGCCCCACCTCTTGAAGAGGTCTACGCTGTAGCTCTCGATGTCGGCGCCATCGAGTGAGTTGATGGTGACGACGGCGATTTGCGGGTGCGCCTTCTGGTCGATCTGCTGGCAGATGTTATCCAACTGCGCGACCGTACTCGGGTCCAGGACGTGCGCAAAATCGTTAACGTAATCGGTCGAGTGTAGTTGCGATACCGGTTCGGCACCGAGAGGCAGGGATATGAGTAGGGCGAGCGCAACCAGGAAGACATTCACATCCCCTTTCATTGCGGAAAAATTGTACAGGAACGAGCATCGCTGTCCGTCCAATGCCGCTCGTAGTTTCATTAGCCGGCTCGCCAGTTGGTCGGAACTTCCACATACGAGCGATCCAGGGCGGAGATTGAGCTGCAGCCGAGCAGCTTGAGGGTACGTTCCACACCGTCGCGTAAGATCTCGAGGGCCCGCCCGACACCGGCCTCGCCAGCGGCGGCAAGGCCATAGGCGTAAGCGCGTCCGACCAGGACGGCGCGAGCTCCCAGGCAGATTGCCTTGACGATGTCGCTGCCGCGGCGGACGCCCCCATCCATCAGCACTTCGGCTTGGCCGTTCACAGCGGTTACAACTTCCGGCAGTGCTTTTAGAGATGCGGAAACACAGTCGAGCTGCCGTCCACCGTGGTTCGAAACGACGACAGCCACCGCGCCTGCATCAATGGCGTGCCGAGCGTCATCACCGGTGAGTACGCCTTTGACAATAACCGGCCCACGCCAAACGTCGTGAATCCAGCGCAGGTCTTCCCAGGTGACAGCAGCGCTGGCCAGAGCCGCATTGATGTCGACAAGCGGCATCGCTCCCTGGCCCGGAACGACAACGTTGGGCAGTTGAGGCAGTCCCCCATCACGCAAGAAGCCCATCAGCCAACCCGGACGCGCCAGCACCTGCGGCAGAAAGGGAATCTTGTCCAGCAGGTTGCCGCTCAGCAGTTCCTTCATTCCATTGCGAAGATCGCGCTCGCGCATTCCAGCGATGTTTGTGTCTATGGTGACGACAAGGGCCGAGAATCCCGCAGCGCGAGCACGTTGAATCGCGGCCTCGGCGGCTCCACGCCCACCCAGCAAGTAGAGCTGGTACCACACCAGGCCGGAGGAACCTGCCTGGACGTCTTCCAGGCGATGTCCGGAAATGGTGGAGAGAATGTAGGCCGTGCCTGCCGCTCCGGCGCAACGAGCCGCCGCAACTTCGCCCCCCGGATCCATTAGGCGACTGTAGCCCACAGGTGCAAGCAAAGCGGGAAACGACAGCTCAAAGCCCAAAACGCTTGTGCGCAAATCGCAATGAGGCACGCCGACCGCATGACGCGGCCGAAAGGTGACTTCTTCAAAGGCCCGGCAGTTCGCTTGCAGAGTGACTTCGCCTTCAGCACCGCCGTCGAGATAATCGAATACTACCTTCGGCAAGCGCCGGCGGGCCAACGATCGCAGATTCTCGATATTGACGACGCGGGGAGATGCCACCGAGCGGGATGGGTTATTCATTTGTGGATTCCTAGCAGGAAAACTATTCCAATTGCTTTCCTTTCGTCTCGGGTAATTGGGTCGCTACCAGGCTGGCGAAAAGAAATGAAATGGCGCACAAGTAAAACGCCCAGCCTAGTCCTTTCGCCTGACCGACCCGGCCGATGACATAGGGGGCAATGGAACTCATAGTGCGCGCACCGTTATACGTGAATCCAAGAGCTCGAGCGCGAACCGCAGTCGGAAAGATTTCACTCCCGATGATTCCCGAGCCGGAAAAGAACCCGGTTCCAAAAAATGCAACCACGGTTCCCAGTACTAAAAGCGCCGCAGGCTGGCGGGCGATGGCATAAAGTGGCACAAGAAGAGATGCCATGAATGTATAGACAATAAAAGACTTCCGTCGTCCAAGGCGATCAGCTACCCAACCGAAACTGGCATAGCCGGGAAACATTCCGGCGAGGTTCAGTACGATCAGGAGAGTCGTCGTGCCCATGACGCCGAAGCCGCGTCCTCCCTGGGAGACGGGAAGCGAAAGATATGGAGGAATCCAGGTAAACAATCCCCACCATGCGAACATGCCAAAGAAATTCACGAACAAGAGCGCCAAAGTTTTCTTGAGATAGGGCGGCCGGAAGATTTGGGCGAAGCTCGCATCCTCTTGGCCGCGCCGTGATGTGTGTTCAACGTTAAGCGATCCCGGAACCATCCCTGGATGCGAGGACCGTTTTTCTGACAAGCGGTGTTGCTCTTCCCACATGCGAGACTCGGGCACGCTGCTCTGAATCCATAGCGTGACCAGCGCGGGTAAGATGCCGACGAAGAATACCATGCGCCAATCCGCGTAATGCAGCACGATTCCGGCAACCAGCGCGGCGAAGGCATAGCCGATTGCCCAGGAGCTTTGCACAATGGAAATTGCTTTGGCGCGCAATTCTGTGGGCCAGGTTTCGGCTACCAGCGTGGCGCCGGTGTTCCATTCGCCTCCCATGCCGAGGCCCAGGATGAAGCGAAACACCGCCAGCATCAGAACCGAAGTCGCCAGGCCAGAAGCGAAGGAGCAGATGGAGTAGGTCAGGATGCTGAGCATCAGCGCGCGCTTTCGCCCGATGCGGTCCGCAATAAAGCCGAACAGCACTCCGCCGATACCCGAAGCCAGCAGAGTCAGCGTATAGAGCAGGCCGGAGGTGGCCTTGCTCATGCCCAGGTCGCGCATGATGTAGGTCAGCACCAGCGCGTAGAGCATGGCATCAAAGGAGTCGAGCATCCAGCCCAGGGCTGCCGCAACTAAAGTTCGACGCTGGCCTGGCGTTATCTGGGAAAGCACCGAGGTGACGCTGGTAGCCATTAAGGCGGGATTGTAGCAGGCGAGGGTATCGGCTAAATAGTTGGCGAAGTGAACTTTGTCGGCACTATCGTCCTCTACCAGGTTGATGTAAGTGCGCGTAAGATGCGGTTAAGATGAGCGAATCCAGTCGCACGTCTCTCAAAGTTCTGCTCACTGTCGTTTTCGGATTGTTTTCGCTTCCCATGCTCATCTTCGGAGGCTATTTCCTCGTATGTTGGTTCCGAATCCATACCTCCGATGTTTACTATGTCGCGTTTTCTTACCTGACTGCCGGTCTGATCTGGATGGGAATCGGAATACTTAGTTTGTTGGCCACACTGTACGGCGCTTGGCGCCGGAGCTTTTACGGTCTGCTTTTCGTCGTTCCTCTTTTCCTGGGCCTAGGAGCAATGGTCATCATTCCTGACGGCCGGCCGGAAACGTTCAGGAGCATGGTTGCTGATTCAAACTATCTATCGGACACGAATTCGTTCCTCCGCGTCTGGTATGAAGATCATCACAGATTTCCCGTGAGCGAATCCGAGTTCAAGGAAGCGATGGCAAAAGGCCCGGCAGCATGGCAATACCGCGTACAGCACAGCCCCGAGAGCCGATACAAAAGGGGAGCGAAACTCTTACCATACGAACTCGTAATTATTAACAACGCAATTAGCCCTCGCCTTACTGATGTCTCCCAGCGCCCGGGTGTCATTTACTATTGCGTGTCCCGTGATCAACAGGAATTTTGGGTCACCATGACAAGTCTTAACTCGGACGAGGCCTCAGCGGCAGTAATCGAGCGGGTCGCTAAACACGCGGCAGGGAGCGACTATCCGGTGAAGAAGCACTGAAGCGTAGCAACAACCCCTCCCACATGTACTGAGGAAATCTTCATCTCATTGAGCAACCCGCTAGATGCTCATTACGAAATTGTTTTCAGTTAGCCTGCCAGCTTCAACAAATGGAAATAGCGCCGCGCCCTCTTCACATCTTTTGCAATTTGCTCGCGTAGGGCGTCGATTGAAGGGAACTTGATTTCATCCCGCAGGCGTTGGAGAAAATAGATTTCGACTTCAGTCTCCGGAGTCAGCTCGATGGGATGAAAATTCAACAAATGAGTCTCCACCGCGTACGAGTCCGCCCCGAAGGTAGGACGGTTGCCGATGTTAGTCACGGAGTCGAAACACTCTTCGCCAACCCGCGTGCGCGTAATGTAGACACCATCCTGCGGCACCAGTTCTTCGTAACGGCTCAAGTTAATAGTGGGCACCGTGTATTTTGAGCCAAAGCCGCGGCCCCGCCCTGGGGTGGAGAGAATACTGAAAGGCCGGCCAAGCAGGTGGCGCGCCCGGCTTACCGATCCGCTCGAGATCAGCTTACGAATCTGGCTGCTCGAAACCGTCTCGCCGCGCAGTTTCATCTCGGGATAGACCACGACTGCGAATCCCATCTCGCGGCTAAAGGTCTTCAGCATAGCCACGTCGCCTTCGGCTTTATGTCCGAAGCGGAAGTTATAGCCTTCGTGGATCTCACCAGTGTGGAGACGGTCTTTGAGAATTTCCTTGCTAAATTGACGCGGCTGCATGAGAGAAAGATCACGGGTGAAGGGAAGCAACAGCACGGCCTCGAGACCGGTTGCTTCGAGCAGGCGCAATTTCTCCGGCAGCGGTGTGAGCAGCTTCAATACGGCATCGGGCCGAAGAATGCGCATGGGATGAGGCTCGAAGGTTACCGCCATGGATTTGGCATGTTGCTCGCGAGCGCGCCGCACAATTTCATTAAGAACGTGGACGTGGGCACGATGAACCCCGTCGAAATTGCCGACGCTCAGCACTGTCGGGCCGAAATCGGGCGGAACGTCTTCGAGTTTGTGAAAGACTTGCATGCTTGTGTGGCGCGGGCGCCCTCCCCGCGAACTTCAAATCTCAAACTCCAGCTTCATGCCGTCGTAAGACAAGCGCACCTTATCCGGCAGCCGCGCGTTGGTAGCTTCATGCGGCAGGTCGTGACAGATGTGAGTAAAGAAAGCCCGCTTGGGCTGCAGCCTTTCCACAATGCGCAACGAATTCTCAACGGTCGAATGAGTTGGGTGCGGCTTGTCGCGCAAGGCATCCAGAAAAAGAATATCCAGATCCTGTAATTGATTGAATGAAGCTTCGGGAATTTCGCTATGATCGGTGAGGTAGGCGGCTGACCCGAAGCGGTAGCCATAAATCTCGGCGTCGCCATGAATTACGGTCACCGGTTCAAAGCGCGCGCCGAACAACTCCATCACACCGTTGATGGTCCGCAGTTCGACTTTGGCAATTCCCCCGAATTTGTAATTCGCGTCAAAAATGTAGCGAAACATATTGCGCAGAAACTCGGCTGCCTCCGGTCGCGCGTAAAGCGGAATACCACTAGAACGGCGAAAACTCAGCGGCCGCAGATCGTCAATACCGAGAATGTGATCGGCGTGGGTGTGGGTGTAAAGCACCGCATCAAGCTGGTGGATGCCTTCGCGAATCGCCTGCTCACGGAAATCGGGAGTGGTGTCGATGAGAACAAATTTTCCGCCGTACTCGATCAGAACAGAGGGCCGAGTGCGACGATCATGCGGATCGGTGGAGCGGCACACCGCGCAACTGCAGCCGATGGTAGGCACGCCCATGGAGGTGCCGCTGCCCAACACGGTGAGCGTAGCCTTCATCGTCCTCGAGTGCCGGTAGCGGCGCCGGGAGCCTGCGGCGGACGTGCCAGCGCATTGGTGACTTCCACATAGGCCATGCGCAGTTCGTAAAGAGCGTTTTGCAGGAAATTTTCCTCGGCAGAGGTGAGATTGCCTTTGGTCTTTTCCGCGATCAGACTAAGAGTGTCAATGGTCTGACGGGCACCAATGAGGTCAACCCGTGGCTGGCCACCTTCTTCGTGCATGAGGCCGAGTTGCATCATCGCACTCATGTACAACGAGGCGAGGAAACGCTCGAAGGTCATCTCCAGTTCTTTTGCCGAATGACCACCGAGTTCGACCCGCGCATCAAGATCTCTGGAGGATTTGCGGTAAGCGTCCGCTTGAGCCTGTTGCTCAGCAGCCGAGGGGGACGGCGGGATATTAGGATCAACCGTCGAGGCGGCCTGCTGGGACGCTGCCACCGGTTGTGGCGCGGCCTTTGCTGGCGACTCTTTTTGCGGCGGGTCTTTTTGTTGAGCGGCTTGAGCCGCCGGATCTTCCTTCGCAGGCATTACTTTCACTGCCTCGTCTGGGATGTCTGCTCGGAGTTCTCCCTCAGCGGTGAATAATCTGCGATCGGTAATTGTGAAAGTGGATTCCTCGCGTCTCTTCTCAGCCATAGCTTTTCCTTCTCATTACTTTCGGATTTCGATGAATGGCAATTCTGCCACCGTGGCGCGCGCGTTTCCGGCCTGAAGTTCTTCTCCAGCGATTGCAGCTTCGCGACGCAGGTAACCCAGGGCCACAGCGCGGTCGCCGCCTTCGATGGGCAGGGAAGCGACACTCGTGATCTCGCCAACATCCTTGCCGTCCAGTTGAATTTTGCTGCCCGCTGCGGGTAGGGGACCATCGATGGCAAACCCAGTCCATTTACGGTGCACATTACCGCGTGAGCGGACACGTTCTACGATCTCCTGCCCGATGTAGCAGCCTTTGGTAAAGTTCAGGGCGCGCGTCTGTTCGGTCTCCTGCGGCAGTTCGCGTTCGCGAATGTCTTGGCCATACTTGGGAATACCCATCGCGACGCGCAACAAATCCAGGGCCGTAGTTCCCAGCGGTTTCGCCCCGGCATGGAGCAGCGCCTCCCAAACCTCACGTACCTTTTCAGGCGCTAACCAGATTTCGTACGCCTCACCCTTTTCCGCCTCTCCGCGGACTACCGTCAACGCGATATCCCGCCAGCGAAGATCGGCGAATTGCAGCGGCTCGAGCTCAGGCAACTCCAAGCCTACGGTCAACAGCACGGCACGCGATTTCGGTCCCGCGACGCCAATCGCAGTCAAGCTATCGCTGCTGTTGGTAACTTCCACTTGGTCCATGATGATGTATTTCTTGAATATCCCCAGCACTTTGGCCAACTGCGCCTGGTCGGTATCGAGCAGCAGTGAATCGCCGCGGTTGTAGACGTACAGGTCCCCGAGAATGTGTCCCTGCGGGTTAAGGATGAAAGCGTAGACCCCGCGGCCCATCGGCAGATCACGAACATTGTTCGTGGTCATGCCATTCAGCCAGCGCACACGATCTTTGCCAGTGAGTGTGACCTTGGCTCGCCCGCCGAGGTCGTAAACTCCGCAGCCCGAAAGCAGAGCTGAAAATTCGCCTCGGACGTCGCCGAAATCGGCGGCGGTTATAGTTCCGCCGTAGTCCGCCATATTGGCAGAGCCGACGGTGAGTTTGTCATGAAGCGTCGTGGCACTCATATCAAACCTTGATTATAACGGAGCCGCGATGATGGCAGGCTCTCGCTGTCCCCAGAGGGTGGGGATGATGGCCTGGAGCTGGAGACGATAGAGCCGATCGCGATCAATGGCACCGCTGGCCGAGAGCACCAATCGCAACCGGTCGGCAGCGAAGCGTATCGTCGGATAGCACATTAGCCACTAGCTATCCAGAATTGCGCCAGGCGTCGTTTTAACGAGCTTTGTCCCCTCGGATGGCCCTTGGTGTCCCCGCGGGCAAGAACTGCCGGGTACGGTCCTTGCAAAGCAATGGCGGGCTATTCTACACGCATGTCAGACCCGCCAAACCTGTCTGACCCCCCCACGCCGGCAGCGTGTTTGTTATAGCTATTAGTTAATGTATTGGTATGTTCATGATTTTACTATGCATGTGTTACCTTTTTCATGCGTGAGCACAAAGAAACGCATAGCCATCATTCCGGGAGATGGGATTGGGCAGGAAGTCATTCCCCAAGCCGTCAAAGTTATTGAGGCAAGTGGCGCTGCTGTGCAGATGACACAGTTCGACTGGAGCGCTGAACGCTATCTTGCTGATGGCATGACTATTCCATCCGACGGCTTCACCATACTGGGGCGGGACTTCGATGCCATCCTGGTCGGGGCCTTCGGTGATCCGCGTGTGCCGTCGAACATTCATGCCAAAGAAATTCTACTGGGCATGCGCTTCAAGATGGATCTCTACGCCAACGTGCGGCCTGTGCGATTGCTCGATGCGGGACTCTGTCCGCTGAAAGGTGTTGAGACGAAAGATATCGACTTCGTTGTCATCCGCGAGAATACGGAAGGCGTCTACGTCGACGTGGGTGGCGTCTTCAAACAAGGCACGCCAGACGAAATCGCAGTACAGGAAGACGTTAACACCCGCAAGGGGGTGGAACGGATCATCCGTTACGCCTTCGAATACTGCAAACGCAATAAAAAGTTGGACGGCAGCCCGCGCCATCGTGTGCTGATGACTGACAAAGCCAACGTAATGACTTACGCGCATGGGCTTTGGCAGCGCGTCTTCAAAGAAGTGAGCCGCGAATATCCCGAGATCACCGCCGAACACATGTATGTGGACGCATTATGCATGCAGATGGTGCGCGATCCGCGGCAGTTCGATGTTGTCGTCACTAACAATATGTTCGGCGACATCATCACCGACCTCGCTGCCGGACTGCAGGGTGGATTGGGAATGGCAGCGAGTGGAAACATCCATCCTGGAAAGACTTCGATGTTCGAGCCGGTGCATGGCTCGGCGCCGACGATTGCCGGAAAGAACCTTGCGAATCCGTTCGGCGCGATCCTGACTGCCGCCATGATGCTGAATCATCTCGGGCTGACGCGCGAAGCGGAGAAGATTGAAGCCGCGGTGTTGCAAGCCGTTCGGCAGAAGAAGACTACGCAGGACATTGGCGGCACGCTCGGCACAAGCGACGTGGGCGCGTGGGTGGCAGGGCAGGTGAAGTAAATGACGGAGTTCAAGAAGTTCTTCCGGAGATTTCCTTTTCAGTTCCCGACTCGCTTAATACTAATCGTGCTGGTTGCGGGCTTCGGGTGTGCGCAAAAGCGGGTGGCACAGCAAGTACCGCCCCCGCCGGAGGCTTCGCCGACCACTGCTGGCGAGTCCTCGACAGAGACTAAGATCTCTCCTCAAGAAGCGCAGGAGCTTTTTCGCTCCGTCGACGAGATATTGAAATTTGCCAGCACTGATACCGGACTGCCAATTCATCATGACGTGAAGCGTCGTTTGACCAGCCGGGATGAAGTGGTGGCCTACATTCAAAAGCACATGGCCGAGGACGAAGATGCGCAGCGGCTACGGCGCTCGGAACTGGTACTGAAAAAATTCGGGCTGTTGCCACGTGATTTCAATCTACAGACGTTTCTGGTGGGTTTGCTGCGTGAACAGGTGGCCGGCTACTACGATCCTCACACGAAAGCAGTTAACCTGCTGAATTGGATCGATCCCGAGCAGCAGAAGCCGGTGCTGGCCCATGAACTCACGCATGCATTGCAGGACCAATCATTTGGCCTGGAGAAGTGGATGAAGGCCGGCGCCTCTGACCTGGAAGACAAGAAACAGCCTAGCCCCGCTGACATCGAGAGCGATGAGGTCTTCGCCGCGCGGCAAGCGGTGATCGAAGGACAAGCCATGGTCGTGCTGATCGATTACAGCCTGGCGCCTACCGGGAAATCATTGGCAGACTCGCCTCAAATGGTCGAGGCCCTGAAAGCAGGCATGCTGGTTGGCACCGCCGACTCGGTGCAATTCCAGAACGCTCCGATTTATCTGAAGGAAGCAGTGACATTTGCCTATCGCTATGGTCTCGACTTTGAGGCTGAATTGCTGAGCAAAGGTGGCAAGGCAAAAGCATTTGCAGGAGTGTTTAGCAATCCGCCACGCAGTACGCGTCAAATTATGGAGCCACAGACTTATCTTTCCGGGGAGCGGATTGCGCCCATGCGGCTTCCGGACTTCGCTCATGATTTCAAGAATTACGATCGGTTCGACATTGGAGCCATTGGCGAGTTCGATGTGGCGGTCCTGATCGATCAGTACGCCGGCGTCGATATGTCGAAACGTTTATACCCTCATTGGCGTGGCGGGTACTACTATGCGGCGCGTCCGAAGGGAGATGCTTCGGCGGCGCTTGCGCTGTTGTACGTATCGCGATGGTCGAACGGGGAGAAAGCGGAGGAGTTTGCGGATGTGTATGCCAAGTCGCTGATGAAGCGATATAAGCGTGCCAGAAAAGTTCTGCAGAGTGACGCAAAACCGGACAGTTCCACGTCGGCGGCGGACATCCTGACTGGTGAACACACCTGGCTCACCGAGGAGGGACCGGTTGTGATCGATGTGCAAGGTGATACGGTACTGGTCGCTGAGAGCTTGGATGAGGTGACGACTAAGCAAGTGGAAGGGGAAGTGTTTGCGAAGGCAGTCGCAGACAGGAATTAGAACTCATCCCCTGAATGGCTGTCTAGATATTGCTGGTGATAATGTCAAGCTGGAATTAATTTGAGTTATGGCTTTGGACTCCAGAAAGGCTCGCTCGCCGGAACGAATTGGATCGCAACCTCAATCAAGAACGTCTTCAACCAGCGCGTGCACTCCTCCATGCCTGCCTGTTCAGAGGGAATATGGCTGAGGATGATCAACGACTTCTGTTTGCCCTCTGTAACCGCGTCGGCAACGTACTCGACTGTTTCCCATTCGTGCGCTTCTCCGATAACAAGAGTCTGCACTGCCGTCATTTCCAGCGCTTCGGCATGGCGTGAAAATCCGGCAGCGCCGGGGGCAAGTGCGATTTTGGTTACGCGTAGATCAGGAACTCCTACCACCCGCATAACATGAATGCCCAGCTGGCGCTTGATAACGGCCGCAAGTTTTTCCAGCGTGGTCTCCGGAATAGCGAATAGATACTGATTGTGTGGATCCTGAAACTTCTCCCATCCCAGGGCGTGAACCATCCCGGCCTCGATGCCGTCTGGATTTCGAGCATGCCAGTGATCGTGAAACCGCCAGATCACCAGGCCATGTTTCTCGATGAACTGTCGCTTTGCCGCCAGCACCTGGTCGTTTTCTTTCTCTGGTAACTGGTCGGTTTTGTCCAGGTGATCATAGAAAGTTGGTTCGTGTGTGATGATCAGGTTATTGCCCGAAGCGGCCGCCCGCTGAAGCACATCAAGGGTAGCCATCATGGTTACCGCAATGCCGGTTACTGGAGTGTCGGGATTCCCGGCTTTGAAGGTATCCACAGTGTCGCTCCGCCAGGGAACTCCGACGTGCTGCTGAATGCGTGTGATCACTTCACGCGCTGTGAGGCGTTGATCGCCCGCAAACGCGGCACTGGTTAACGAGGCAATCGCAATCAAGAAGACAGTTGTAGATTTAATGAATCTCAGGGGCGGCATCTAATCCTCGGGGTTAGCTCACAACGAACTGGTCGCATTAGACCACAGAGCGCAGGGTCAACGCGGGGCGCCAGGGACATTTTGCTGTGGGCGGGAATCTCGCGATAGAAGTGAAGACATCACCATGCTATACTGCCTGTATTACAAGTATTTCATTTGGGGAGCTTTAAATGCTAACCGTGAGGTTGTCTCCTGAGTTGGAAGCACGACTGAACAAGCTGGCCAAGCGCACTGGCCGGCCAAAGGCATACTACGCGAAAAAAGCAATCGCTGAGTTTCTGGATGAGCAAGAAGATTACTTGATCGCGGTGTCACGATTAGAAGATCAGCTTCCTTCGATCTCATTGGATAAAGTGGTCAAGCGACTTGGCCTGGAGCGTTAGCTATGATCCACGTGCGCTGAAGGAATTAGAAAAGCTGGATCGTATTGCACAGAAACGCATCGTGAATTTCTTGCGAGATCGTATCGAAGGGCGTAGGAATCCACGTGAGTTGGGCAAGGCCCTGACCGGAGGCGAAATTAGACTGTGGCGATACCGCGTGGGTGACTATCGCATGATTGGTCAAATAAGCGATGCAAGCCAGATGGTACTGATCCTCCGAATTGCCCACCGAAAAGAAGCCTATCGATATTGATCCGCTAGAGCATGAGCGCAGCAAGCCCTTTTGTATAATCACCGTTCTGCACGTCACACATTTTCTCAGGAGGATCTTTGCCGCAAGCGGAAATCGGAATCATTGGCGGTAGCGGGTTGTATCACATGCCCGGATTCAAAGAAACGCAGGAGGTCCGGCTGCAAACGCCGTTTGGTGATCCCTCTGAAGTCTATGTGCTAGGCGACCTCGATGGCCGTAAAGTCGCATTTCTGGCACGGCACGGTCGCGGCCACCGCATTCTTCCCAGCGAGTTAAATTTCCGCGCCAACATCTATGGATTTAAGCAGCTCGAGGTGACGAGAATTGTTTCCGTGTCTGCTGTGGGCTCGCTAAAGGAAGAACATAAGCCGCTGGAGTTCGTGGTCCCCAACCAATTCTTCGACCGTACACGGCATCGCGTGGACACCTTTTTCGGCGACGGCATTGTGGCCCACATCGCTTTTGCCGATCCCATCTGTCCCGAGCTTGCCAAAGTAGTGGAGTCCGCCTGCAAGAAAGTGGGCGTGGCGGGCAAACTTGGAGGCACTTATCTGTGTATGGAAGGTCCGCAATTTTCGACCAAGGCGGAATCGAATGTTTACCGTAGTTGGGGCATGGATGTGATTGGCATGACCAACCTGCAGGAAGCCAAGCTGGCACGCGAAGCGGAGATTTGTTACGTGACAGTCGCCATGGTTACGGATTATGACTGCTGGCATCCGCATCACAACTCGGTCACGGTGGACCAGATCGTTGCCGTGTTAGTGAAGAATGCGGATAACGCGGTCAAAGTTCTGCGCGCAACTGTGGCCGCAATGCCGAAAACGCGCACTTGCAAGTGTGGCGCAGCCTTGGCTCACGCTATTTTGACCGAGCGCGACAAAATTCCGGCGGCGACTCGTAAGAAACTAAGTCTCATCCTGGATAAATATCTGGACAATAAGACTACATGAGTATCCTGGCTGTGGGTTCGGTTGCATTCGACACAATTGCCACGCCTTCTGGAAAGGTTGCCGACGTGCTGGGCGGATCGGCCACTTACTTTTCGCTGGCTGCAAGTTATTTTACCGAGGTACGCGTGATTGCCGTGGTCGGAGACGATTTCAGTACCGCGAACGAGAAGGTTTTGAAAGACCGTAATGTAGATGTCGGGGGAATTGAGCGCGCAAAGGGCAAGACGTTTCGCTGGGGCGGCGAGTATTCGGAAAATTTGAACGAAGCCAAGACTGACTTCACAGAATTGAATGTTTTCGAGCGCTTTCAACCGCGCATCCCACCAGAGTACCGCGATTCCGAATTTCTTTTTTTGGGGAATATCCACCCGCAGTTGCAGGCAGCGGTGCGCAAGGAACTGAAAAATGTGAGATTGACGGGCGGCGATACCATGAATTACTGGATTCAGGGTACTCGTAAAGAACTGGCCGAGACCTTGAAGTTGATAGACGTGCTGCTCATCAACGATGGTGAGGCCAAGATGCTGGCCGCTGACAGCAGCCTGCCTCGGGCCGCGCGCAAGGTGCTTGCTATGGGCCCGAAGGCCCTCGTCATCAAGCATGGCGAGTACGGTGCGACGATTTTCTTTCGGGAAGGGGCCTTTGGCATTGGGTCGCACCCCTTTCGCGCGCCGGCGCTTCCCATTGAAGAGGTGAAAGATCCTACCGGCGCCGGCGATTCTTTTGCCGGAGGCTTCATGGGCTACATCGCGTCGCAGGGCGAGTTGAATCGCGAAGTTCTGAAACGAGCACTCTTCTATGGCGGAGTCATGGGCTCCTTCGCCGTCGAACGTTTCGGAACCGAGCGGCTGCAATCATTGACCCGCGAGGAAATTGAAACGCGCTTCCAAGTCTTCCGCGAGCTGACACATCTGGAATGACTTTCCACGCTACCCGCGATTGGGACCGCGAGACCGCGTGGGTCGCGGTCGCGGCGAGTTGCGTTTCGATTATTTCTTTTCTGATCTATTTCAAGCATGGCGCAGTCTTGCTGTATGGCGACGCCGTGGCGCACATTAACATTGCGCGCCGCGTATTTGATTCGCAAACTCCGGGTCCACTGCAACTAGGCACAGTATGGCTGCCATTGCCACATGTGCTGATGATTCCATTCTTGTTTTCGACCGCGGCATGGCGCAGCGGGCTGGGCGGATCGATTCCATCCATGATCGCGTACGTGGCTGGGGCCGTGGGAATTTTCCGGCTGGTGCGCGGCGCATTGGCTCTTCCATCAGGACCGGATACTGCGGCGCGTCTAGCGGGGTGGTTTGCCGCCCTCGTCTACGCTGCGAATCCTAACCTTCTTTACCTGCAGAGCACCGCCATGACGGAACCGTTGTATCTGGCATTGTTTGTTTGGGCGATGGTGTTCTTCAGCGAGTTTACGCAACGGGTGGCACGGGCTGCCGAGAGAAGACCGTCCCTGGTGCGATCCCTGATGAAGTGCGGAATTTGCCTGGCAGGCGCCGAGTTGACACGCTACGACGGGTGGTTCGCGGCCGCAGTGATGGGCGCTGCTGCTTTTGTAGTTGTGTTCAGGGTGGCCCATGGCAACTCCGATTTGCGATCGGCCCTGATTATGTTTCTGCTCTTGGTTGCGGTCGTTCCGGTGTTTTGGCTGGCGTACAACGCGATCATCTACCGTAATCCCCTCGAGTTCGCTAACGGGTCGTATTCGGCACGGGCGATCGAACAGCGTTCGGCGCGGCCCGGGGCGCCGCCGCATCCCGGATCGCACGATTTGTATGTTGCAGGTAAATATTTTTTCAAGTCGGCAGAATTGAATTTGGCGGAAGGGAATTGCCAAAAGGTCTGGATATTGGCAGCGCTGGTGGGAATCCTTGTAGTGCTGACGGTGTCGAGGCGACTGGCTCCTCTTCTACTGTTATGGCTGCCGTTGCCGTTCTACATGCTGTCGATTGCTTACAGTGGCGTGCCCATTTTCATCCCGGTATGGTGGCCCTTCTCTTATTACAACGTGCGTTATGGACTACAACTGTTGCCCGCCTTTACCGTCTTCAGTGCGCTATTCTTCTACGCCCTGGGAACCTTCGCGCGGAGCAAGCCTGCAAGAATCATAATTGCAGCCGCGGCTTTGATCTTGCTTGCGGGAAGTTATATATCTATCTGGCGTGCGCAGCCGGTTTGCCTTCGCGAGGCATGGGTAAACTCCCGCACCCGTCTGGCGCTCGAATCTGAGTTGGCTGTCAAGCTTCGAGACTTGCCGCCCGATACGACTCTACTGATGTATCTCGGCGACCATGTTGGCGCACTGCAGCAAGCCGGAATTCCGCTGCGCCGGGTGATTAATGAAAGCAACCACCGCACCTGGCGGCGGCCATCCGATCCAGCGGGACAATGGGAACGCGCGTTGGCTGACCCGGGGCAATACGCGGATTACGCGATTGCTTTCGCCGGCGACCCAGTTTCGATGGCCTTGGCTAAGCATTCGCTGCCAGTAGTCGCGCAAGTGGATGTGCCCGGCCAACCGCAAGCTAGGATATATCGCACACGGCCCAATACCATCAGCAGCGTGTCCAGGGCGAGCAATCATTTACCGCCGCGCAGACGTTCAGACGACCTGGGTTTGACGCGGTAATCACGCCGGTTACCTCAGTCCTATGTGATCTTGGCCAGAGCCGCCGTTTTGCGGTGATAAAATCCACTCGCTCAGGTTCCAACCAACAACATGCACGCAATTCAGAACGGAATCGAAGTGCTCCGCCAGGAGATGGCGGTTGTTCTTTCCTCCACGATCCTGCGGCTGATTGTGGCAGCGATCCTGGGCGGCATCATCGGGCTGGAGCGGGAACTCCATCACAAGCCGGCCGGCCTGCGAACCAATATGTTCATCTGCTTCGGCGCCGCCATGTTCACGGTGCTTTCGGACGAGCTGGCAGCAGGATTTGGCGGCGACCATACCCGCATAGCGGCGCAGATCATTCCGGGCATCGGCTTTATCGGCGCGGGATCGATTCTGCATTCCCGCGGCTCCGTCAGTGGACTTACCACGGCGGCCACATTGTTCGTCGTGGCGTCCATCGGGATGGCGGCCGGCGGCGGCCTTTACCTCACAGCCATCTTTGCCACCGGTGTGATTCTGATCGCGCTGGCGCTGTTAGGCAGCATGGAGAAAAGTTTCGAGTTGAAATTCGTGCGCATGAATTACGAAGTGACCGGTGATAATACGGAAGTCATATTGAGCGAACTGAACCGTATCCTGGACGAGCTTGGCAAGACTATCCTGGACGTGCGGGCCGCCTCCGGAGGAGGGCAGTCGCGGGTTGAGTTCAGCGTTGATGGATCCAAACATGAACAACAGAAGGTCAACCGGTTGCTGCGCCAGTCAAGCCAGTTCCATAGTGTCAGCCCTCTGGGCGGCGAAGAGCACGAATGATGGCTTCCTCGGCCGCGATACCGTTTACCAAGGCGAGCGCGTGCGGCAATGATTTTCTGCTGATCGATGGTATGCACGCCCCTGCCGATCTAGCCGCGTTCAGCCGCCGCATTTGTGATCGCCACCGAGGTGTTGGCGCTGACGGGGTCGAATGGCTCTTTCCCGCGCAAGACGCTGATATTCGTGCCCGTCTGTTTAATGCTGACGGATCAGAGGCTGAGATCTCCGGCAATGGCACGCGTTGCGTCGCGGCTTATCTGTCTGCCGAACAGGCGCGAGATAAAGTGGTGGTTCGAACTGGAGCGGGATTGAAGACCTGCACCCTCAGGTCGCGTAATGGTTCGAGCTACGAATTTGAGATCGCGATGGGAGAGCCACAGGTGGGCGACGAGTTTCCCATCAAGCTCGCATTTCGCGAAGTTCGCGGGATTCCGGTTTCGATGGGGAATCCGCACTACGTAGTCTTTGTGAATGACTTTGCGCCGGGATGGCAGGCGGAGGCGGCCGAAATTGGACGTCATCACGACTTCAAGTATGGGATTAACGTTGAGCTTGTAACCACGAAAGACAAGCAAAATATCGAGGCGCGCTTTTTCGAACGAGGAGTAGGAGAAACGCAATCCTCCGGTACCGGGTCGTGTGCTGCTGCGGTCGCTTCGATGGTTGCGAAAAAGGCGGAATCAGTGGTTTGTGTGCACACGCCAGGTGGGGTGCAAAGCGTGCGATGGGAAGGACAAGTGTTCTTGGCAGGCGCGGCGCAACTTATCTGCCGGGGAGAGTTTTTAAGTTAAAGTGTTGGTTTAAGACCGTGATTTGAGTCTGGTTTCGTGACCGATGCATTCTGTCTCATATCGCCTTCGCATCAAGCCGCCTGCGCTCCGATCTGGGGACACCGTGGGCATTGTGGCGCCGGCCAGCAATATCCAGCCCGGTTTGCTTGAAAAAGGGTGTGACACTTTACGCAACCTGGGTTACAAGCCTTTCTACTTTGATTCCATTTTCGATCAGGATTTTTACTTTGCAGGATCGATCTCGCGGCGGGCACGCGAATTTCAGGAAATGTTCATGCGCGATGACGTACGCGCAATTTTGTGTGCGCGCGGCGGGTACGGGTCGAACTATTTGCTGAGTGGCCTCGATCTTGGAGAGATTGCCGCTCATCCGAAGATTCTTGTCGGGTATAGCGACCTAAGCACGCTCTTAACCTACATCACCGATTCCACTGGTCTGGTGACTTTCCACGGTCCCATGGTGACTAAGGACTTCGCCGTGGCCGACGGCGTGGATATTAGGGCATGGCAAGCGGCGCTGACGGGCTTGTCCGAATGGCATCTCGATGCCGGTACTGATTCTGGAGTAAAACCTTTAATTGAGGGCGAAGCGGAAGGAGTTTTGTACGGCGGATGCCTTTCCATGATGGCGGCGTCTCTGGGCACGCCCTATGAGATTTCCACCGCGGAAACGATCCTTTTTATGGAGGATGTTGCCACCAAGCCCTACCAGATTGACCGCATGCTCATGCAATTAAAACTTGCGGGAAAGCTGACAGGCGTGCGGGGAATAGTATTTGGCGAAATGCTGGACTGCGTGCAGACGAAACAAGACCAAGGCTATACGCTGGAAGAAGTTGTGCTGCGCGTGGTCGGCGATTTAGGGGTTCCTGTGGCGTACGGGTTGCGGTCAGGGCACGTCTCGCGGAAAAACATTACGCTGCCGCTGGGTGTGCGGGCGTCACTGAAAGTAGGCAAACGAGAGGTCAGCCTTAGAATTCTGGAAGCCGCGACGAGCTCGGCGGCCGTGTCCTCGGCTAGTTTGAAATCATGACAGAAAAAAAGCACATCCATCTAATCGGCGTCTGCGGTACGGCGATGGCCTCGTTGGCCGGGATGCTTAAGCAGCGTGGTTTTCAGGTTACCGGCTCGGATGCGGCGTCTTATCCGCCGATGTCAGTTTTCCTCGGTGAGATGGGGATCCCGGTTTCACAGCCATTCAGCGCGACGAACTTGATGCCCCGGCCGGACCTGGTGGTTGTGGGCAACGCGATCTCACGCGGGAATGTGGAACTCGAACACGTGCTCGACCAGCATATTCCGTTCTGCTCCATGCCGCAGATTTTGCACGAAGAATTCTTGCGCGGAAAGGAGGTATTGGTGGTTGCGGGGACACACGGCAAGACGACCACCACCTCGATGCTGGCCTGGATTTTCCACACTGCCGGACAGCAACCGTCGTTTCTGATTGGGGGTCTGGCGGAGAATTTTGGCAGTAGCTTCGCCCTGGGTCAGGGCAAGCACTTCATCCTTGAAGGCGACGAGTACGATACGGCATTTTTCGATAAGGGACCAAAATTCCTGCATTACTTTCCGGACTCCGTCATTCTTACCTCGGTAGAATTTGATCACGCCGATATTTATAAGGATCTCGATGCCGTCGAAACGGCATTCAAACGATTGGTGAATTTGGTTCCGCGAAGCGGACGAATTGTGGCCTTCGAAGGAGGGGATAGCATCGAGCGTTGCGTGCGTAATGCGTTTTGCCCAGTTGAACGCTACGGATTGAGCGTAGGAGCCACCTGGCGGGTCACCGATATCCATCTTGAGCCCACCCGCACTACGTGGTCGATGCTACACAACGGCGAGCTGTGGGGAAACTTCGAGTTCCCGTTGGGCGGCGAATACAACGTGTGGAACGCCACTGCGGCCGCGGCGCTGGCTGCGGAATGCGGTATATCCAAAGATGAGATTCGCGCCGCGTTGAAGACTTTCAAAAGCGTAAAGCGTCGCCTGGAAGTGAAAGCCCAGGTAAACGGCATTACGATTATTGATGACTTTGCGCACCATCCCACCGCGATTAGCGGAACGCTGAATGCGCTGCGCTCGCGCTATCCGGGAGCCCGCTTGTGGGTGATTCTGGAGCCGCGTTCGAATACTCTGCGGCGCAACGTGCTGCAGAACGACTTGGCCAGTAGCCTGGCGCTGGCCGATGAAGTCGTAGTAGCGGGTATTTTCAAGTCGGACTCTATTCCAGAACACGAGCGGCTCGACCTTGGAGGCTTGGCGACTCAAATTCAGAGACGCGGAAGGCGAGCGCGTGTTATCTCCGATGTGGATTCAATCGTCCAGATGGTTGCCCCGGATATGCGTAGCGGCGACGTGGTTGCGATCCTGTCGAATGGCGGCTTTGGCGGCATTTATGAGAAGCTGCCACAGCGGCTGAAGACGCTAGGCGGAAATGCGACAACTCAAAACTCCAGCCAGACGCCCGTCGAGGTGCCTGCCAAAGCATGATCCGCAGGCGCCGGATCATGTTTGCATTCTGCTTGCGGCCGGTCTTCTAATCTCGCCGTCAGCTTCAAGTCGAACTAAGTTTGTTAAGTTTGGAACCGGCGAAGCGTCGCCCGCAAGGGCACACCCGTGATCCAGACGATGCTCATGCTTGCCTTCTGGGCACTGGCGCTGCCGGTTGCAGCGCTACTGGCCTTTCCCTGGACCCTTCTTTCCCGCAATGCCAGTTTTCTCTACCGCGTGGGTATGCGGAGCGCCTGGACCGGCGTGCGCCTGGCCGGTGTGAGTGTGCGGACTCTCGGTATGGAACGATTAGATCCGCGTGGCACATATATCTTCATGTCTAATCACGTTTCCAATCTTGATCCACCCATTCTTTTGCCAATCATCCCCGGACGAACTTCCGTTATGGCGAAAAAAGAGCTATTCGATTACCCGCTTCTTGGGGAGGCCATGCGGTTGGGGTCGCTGGTTCCGGTGGACCGCGGTAATCGAGATGCAGGCATTGCGGCGGTACGAGCGGCCGGCGAGGTCATTCGCCAGGGAATCAATATGACGATCTTCGTGGAAGGGAAACGTTCGTTTGATGGGAAATTGCTGCCCTTCAAGAAAGGTCCTTTCTATCTGGCGATGGAATGTGGAGTGCCCGTTGTGCCGGTAACGATTGTCGGCACACACGAGATTATGCCCAAGCGAAGATTCTCAATCCGTCCGGGAACGGCGACAATTGTTTTTCATGAGCCGATTGATCCCAAAGATTTCGGTGATCGTGATTCGCTCATGGCGAAAGTGCGGGCGGCGATTGATAGCGGGCTTCCGCCTGAATATCGAGAACACAGCCTGCCAACCACCAATGAAAACAGCGGATGTTCACCTTAAAGAATATACATGCGCGCCTCTTGTCCTTACTTCTGTTCCGTTCTGGCACGCAACGCCTTGGCAATTTCCGGCAATTTGTTAAAAACCGCCGAGCAACGCAACCACAACTTGTTGTCAATCGCCGGATAACCGCTGACCACGGCTCCCGCGGCGACGTCGCTGGGGATGCCACTTTGAGCAGTGGCGATGACACCGTCACCAATCTTGCAGTGACCGGCGACACCGACTTGTCCGGCCAGAATCACGTTGTTGCCGACCTCTGTAGACCCGGCAAGCCCTACCTGCGCGCATAACAGCGTGTTTTCGCCGACTTCGGAACCGTGGCCGACCTGCACCAGATTGTCTACTTTTGTCCCGCGGCCGATTCGTGTTTGTCCGATGCTGGCGCGGTCCACGCAGGCGTTAGCCTGAACTTCAACTTCGTCTTCGAGGATGGCTGGGCCGGACTGCACAATTTTGTGCCACTTGCCGGAATCGTCTTTGGCGAATCCGAATCCGTCGGCTCCGATCACCACGCCATTTTGTAAGGTGACGCCGTTTCCCAGGCGGCAGTATTCGCGAACCATGGCATGAGCGTGGGCGAAAAAATTGTCCCCAATCTTCGCATCGCGGTAGATAACCACATGCGCCAACAGAACCGCGTTTTTGCCAATCTCGACATTTTCGTCAATGACCACGTATGGTCCAATGTGGGCATGTGCTCCGATTTTCGCGGAAGAATGAATTATCGCCGTGGAGTGCACACCCGGCGCATATCGCGGCGGCTGGTAGAAGAGTTCAATCGCTCGCGCGAACGAGAGATAAGGGTTGTTGGAGCGCAGCATCGCGGTAGAGACGGCGGGGAAGTCATCCGCCACGATCACCGCAGAAGCCTGCGTGGTCCTGGCGGTGGCAGCATATTTGCGGTTGGCGACAAAGGTGATCTGACCGGCTACGGCTTCGTCGATGCCGGCGACTCCAGTGATTTCGGTGTCGGGCGAACCGTTTTCCAGGCGCGCGTTCAAAGTAGAGGCGATCTGTGAAAGTTTCATAAGATGGAATCCATTGACGCGAAGTAGAGCGTGATTGTAACGGAAGTGCGGTTGCCTGACTCTGCGGGCAGGTAGCGCCAAACCGGGCGGGATGGAGGAGGTTCTGCCTAGACGTCACAAATACTAGACGTCACGAATTATTGGAGCGGTCCGGCGCGGAGAGAGATGGAATCTCTTGGGCGAACCTGTTAAGCGTTTTGGGGTGCAGCAACGGTTTTTCCCCGCGGAGGTGGCTCCGCGGAATCGTCCGCAGCGGGGACTCGTGGGCCAGCGGTTATCAAGGTTCGGGCAGGCAGATTGTCAGTCAAGTTGAGTACCTTTCCGCCCACGACTGTGGCCATACCGGCTACTGGC
>QIAP01000211.1 GCA_003225075.1 Acidobacteriota bacterium
TGGATAATCGCTCTTCTTTGCATTGAAGCTGGATGCGGCGGCCGGAGCACGGATTATTCGCCTCCGCCCACGCCACCTCCAATCGTAGTCTTTGCGGGGGACAGTCTCACTCAGCAAATGCAGCGGTATTGGAGCGAGACACTTCCCTCGATGTACGTCAACTTTATTGACGCAGGCGTGGGTGGAAATACAAGTGCCGCTTTGTTAGCGCGTTACAAGAAGGATGTTCTGTCCAGTCCGGCCCGTGTTGTCCACCTACTGATTGGGACTAACGATTCCTTCGACGATGTTCAGTACAACTCAATTCCACTCGCTGTTACCGAGGGCAACATCGCCAAGATGGCATTCGCTTGTCGAACTCGGTTTCGTCCGCGCAGAGTAATTATTGGCACTGTCCCCCCCGTTATGCAGCAGGTCCCCCAGTCCGCGTTGATCAACAATCACATTCGGGAATTGAATGCTTGGATCAAGTTATTTGCTGCTCAATACAAGTTTGCGGTGGCGGATTACTATTCTGCGCTTGAGCAGGATGATTTTCTAAACCCTGCCTACTGCATCGATGGACGCGTACATTTGAACAGAGCTGGTTATGAAGCTATCGCACCTATTACTTTGCAGGCGCTAGCAGAAACCGAATAGGCTTTCTTTGCCTTTCAGCATCGCTCGCAGCCGGTCGCGGTGAAAGCCGACTCTCATCCATTGTGTCTCCATAAACGCGCGCTCCCGCCAACCTGCCTCACGCAGGCCCCAAAAGCCGAGCGTTTTCCCCATTGTGCCGCCCGTCGTGTAATAGACCCGTTTAGAGGCCGGGATATTTTCCGCCAGTAGATCTTGCAGGTTTAGCCGTACCGTTTCTTTGTCGAGCGTCGGCAACGCGGTGAGGTCGGACACTTGCCTGACCAGAGCCGGATCAAAGCCAATCCGATGAAATAATCGCCGGTAATAAGGGACCTGAGAGGCGCAGTGCTGCAGCATACGCCTCAGCTGCATCACTTCATATTCCTTAATACGATCTTCATCCCAGAACTGGGATTCGGTGAGCAGCGCCAATGTGTGCCAATAAATCGACGGGGCCCGAAACCGCAGCGGAAAACGATCATAGACTGGCCGGACATGTTCTTTAACTCTTTGGACGGTAGCTTCCAATAGTGCGTTCATTCTTTTCCCAATAGTGAGGCAATCCTGTTTTTTTCCTGGATACAATTATCGATCCTACCACCTGCGGCAACCGCGAGCACCGCAACGGTGCGAAAAGCCGCTCGGGGAGCCGAAGCAGACAAGAGACTTCCAAAATGTGCCAACCCGAGGTATTCTGAACGCCGTCTAAGTATCGCAATTTGTTTTCGAAGTGATGATGAGCGCTCGCACGGCTGTGTTTCGATCGTTCTTACGCGCGGGGACGCTTTTCTCCCTGGCTTTGCTTCTTCATTTGGTCGGGTGCGGGGGCGCACGCGATAACTCGACTCCGCCGCTTCAAACCCTAACCCCTCCAATTCCCATAATTGAAGGGCTGAGCTCCGTGGCATACGATCCGGGTCCGCAACAGCTGGCGTATCCAACGCCAGGCTCGGTTACAGATATCTCCGGCAACTCTTACTCTGCTGTGCCTTTCATTGCTCATTCCCGAATCTCTTTTACCGTGCCTTCCGGTCGCAATCTGCTTACAGGAATCCTCGTGCATGCGGACTCGCCATGGGTACAAACTACTACGATCTCGCCACTGCACCAGGGCGCCGATGAGTTGTATATTCAGATTTTTGACGAAAGCAATAGTCTCATTTTTTGGACCCTCGTGAATCCCTCGATGCCACCCCAAGCATTCTCAACACCAGTGACTAGCGGAAGCAAGATCACGGTATGGGTAGATGGAAATATGGGACCAGGCTCAATTTATCTCCTGAACGGGGCATTCCATGCGGGGCAAAGCTCGACCTACTCAACCTACCTTCCGCACGCCCCGACGGGGTACGTCGTGTTGGGATCTTCTGTCCCAGAACGTGAATTCAAGGCTTTTCGCCCGGGCTCCAGCGTTTCAGTGAATGCCTCTTACGCCGGAAACGCTCGGGAGGCAACCATTTGGGCTAGCATTTTCTTCGAGAGATCGAATCGCTCCCCTTATGTGATGGTAGCTTCTATTCCCCTTTCGCAACAATTCCCCGGCGTTGTTGGCGGTAAGGGCGTGCTTTCGTTTCCCGATTGGAACGGCCCCGCACAAGTAGAGATTCTTGAAACCATCAACGGTGCTCTCGTGTTTGGACAGACCGTTCGTGTAGCGATCTTCGCCGGTCCAGGTGCCCCCGCGCCCGCAAAACTAGGGGTACATGTCTCCTCTGCCGGATTCCCCATCACCGCCGATTACAATGCGGCATTATGGGGTGCAGGGCGCTGCCGGGTCATTCTTCGATGGGAGATGATCGAATCACAGCCGGGAATTTTCGATTTTTCCAAAATAGATGAAGTGCTGGATGCAGCTCGCGCGCAAGGCATGGAACCCCTGGGCATTCTCGGCGAGATCTCTCCGGGGTGGGTTGGAACTCCCGGACCTGCGTATTTCGACGCCTGGTCGCGATACGTCCGGCAGGCCGTGCAACACTTCGAAGGCCGGATTCACTACTGGGACGTTTTCAACGAGGCCGACATTAAGGGTTTAGCGTTTCGTCAGAATGGATTTCCGGATGCTGATATCAGAATGCTGAGCATCGCGATGGACGCGATTCATGCCGCCGATCCCGCTAACCGCACCGTATGCTGTTCCACCGGAAGTATCGAAGGCCTCAAATACACCCGCCACGTGTTCGAGGAGCGCCTTCTCAACAAAATCGACATTGTCTCTACCCATCCTTACGAGCACTACGCTCCCGAAGAAAAAGAGGGCTTGTTCGACTATCTCGAAACGATGCAGGCTTTCCAGAATCTGACGGGGGTATTTGGACACGAGAAACCGGTGTGGGGCACGGAAGCTAATTGGCTTCTCGGTCCCCTCAGCGCCGACATTTCCACAACTCCTGAAATTGATGAACACACCCAGGCCACTTATGTGGTGCGAGCCAACTTGCTTTCGATGGCACACGGGATCCCCTATTTTCTCCATAGCCCGTTTTTCAACCGGCTTCATCCTGAGGTCCAGGTCGATACCCTTGCTGCTTATGCCACAATGGCGAGAATGTTTGCCAATGCCACGAGAGCTCGACCTGTATCCACCGGGGAAGGGGTTTTTGCCGTCACCGGAGATACCCCAGGCGGCATGATGGGATCCCTATGGACCTCTTCTTTTCAAGCGACTCCCGATCCCATTTATTTCACCGGTCCGGCCGGGGCTGTTCCCAGTATCCAAGTTCTCCGCGCGCCGCCCGGTCCGACCTGGACCAGTCTGCCTGGATTTAACACGTGGGTCAAAAATGCCAATTCAGCATTCATCGAAGAGCGATCTGGTGCTGTGCGCATGATCTCTCAACCGGTTCTTTATGATTACCAACTCACTTCGGATTTCATTCCTGTGATCCCGAATCAGTGGTATGTGGTTAGATTGACTCTGAAGCTACATACAGGCAACCTGAGTTTGTTTGCCATCGATCCAACCAGTAAGGGCGCCTTGATCGACCAGAATGTGTTCATTTCCTACCCACCAGACAAAGAGGCGCACACTGCTGAACTTCGATTCAACTCGGGGTCTTTCAATCGAGTAAAGCTGGTCATAGCTCCTGCCAACTACATGCCAACCGCCACGGATTTTGAGCTCTTGCAGGCCGCAGAAATTAGTCCGTTGTAAGACGGACAACTGTCGCATCGTCCTGAAACTATGCCCGAATTCAGAAACAAGTTGCTTATATCCCATGGGCTCCTGGCGCAATCTGGTATATCTTCGTTTCGAACCGGATGTAGCAAACCAACATTTCTCCCGGAGGGGCAATTTGCGGCGCGACAGTAATAGTAATATCGGGTCGTCAGAGTAACCGCCTGGTTTACACCACCGATGTAGGTGCAAAATATGAACATGCAATCACTTTTACTATAGGGTATTCCAGGCAGCGTTTCTGACTTGCTTCCTCGGTCTGCTGTGCGCTTGCGGTGGCGGACCAAACTCTTTGAAGACTGGCTTTAACGTTACCGGCGGCATGCAGGTAAACCGCGCCGGCCAGACAGCTACACTACTCAATGATGGGCGTGTACTTATACTGGCGGTAAGGATGACTCCGGCCAGTTTACCGCGACAGCAAAAGTGTATGATCCCGCCCAAGGTACATTTCATCTCGTAGGATCGATGACTACCCCAAGGGAAGGGCATGCTGCAATTCTGCTCAAGTCGACCATTCTTTATTTTTTTGCCCTTTGGAAGATCATGTCGAAGGGCTTCTGCAACTGGGATAGATACTTGCTGCATCGATTGAGCAGTTCAAAAGAACCATACGGAGCAATTTCGCTTTTTCCACCGTAGTCCGCAAATCACGGCTTCTCCTCTTGGGAGCGCCGCTGTTAGCGTGGGCTTTAGCACAGTCCTTTTACTCCCAAGGAATGGCCTCACCCTGCACGAATGGAAAACCCAGTGCTCTCTTTGTAATTGACCAGTTCAACCCGAACCGCGTCAGAGTCCGGGGAGGTATTGGGTGTGATCCTCTTGGCCCACCAGGTCAGCAGTGCGGGCTTAATCCAAGCCAGTCGATTACCATCCCCAAACCCGCAAATTGGCCGGGAGACAATCCTCTGATCTGTTATGACACGTTTCAATTCGGAACAAAGGGCAGAGGAGCGAGGGCAAGTATGCTGGTGGTGCAGCCCACGGGCGGCACGGCCACCGGCGTCGCGATCAGCGATGACAATGCCTTCCAAAAGATAACTTACCGCACTCGCAATTTCCCTCTTATTCAGCTGCAGAATAATTGGGATGACACTAATCATTGCCAAGTCATGACGTTCGATTTGCAGGGGACAATTCGACGTTAAGGTGATGTTCTCCACTGCTGCGGCGATCCCTTGGGGCCGAGTACTATACAAGCAAAAGACAATGCACTCCCTGCAAGTGTAGGAGGGGTTCCCCTCGATGCGATTGAAGGACGCGACGGGCTCCCCGTAACTTGGGCAGTGCTACCCGAAAACCACAACACTTTTGCTTTAACGGGGCGCGACTTCGTCTGCTGACTATGTCGGGAACTAGGGACTCTAGAACATAGCACGCCTGAAAGTGAACGCTTGCACATCGGCGGGTCCGGACGCGATCCACCAGCCATCATTCAAGCCGAAAGCAGCCGACCAAACACTTGAGTCCAAAGGATCAGTATCCAAAGGATCCACTCTTATTCGGCCGGAAACTGACGCAAAGGAGCCGGGTGGATTCTCGATTTCCATTGTGTCGGAGGCAGGGCTGAACGCGAATGTGTAATACCCCTGCGGGTTGGCAGTACCGATGGTGACGGGAACTAAAAACTGCTTGGGATCATGCACCACACTTTCCGTCGCTGTCTTCCCCGGCAGCACTACGTTGAGGTACAAGGTCACGGGATCCAAATAATAATTATTCATATAAGATTTGCCATTCGGTGTAACGAACTTGGCATGAATTTGGCTCCACGACTCGGCGAAAACGTATCCGCTGAGTTCCGCAGCAGACTGTCCCTGTTGAGCGCTGTCATCGAAGTACACCAGTCCGAACGTGGCGTCGGCGACAGGCCACTTCCGCAGAAAAGGATCGTAGTATTCGACGACGGTGTGGCCGAGAGAGGTCCCGCCGACCATAGTCAGAGTGACGCTACGCGCGTAAATATGTTTCGCCTGGAGCAACTGGACCAGGGTGAATGAGTAATCGGTGCAAAACGCATTACTACGACCCCAGGGTGCAATCTCTGCCGCTAACGGCGATCCCGGCAAAGGTGTGTTGGTGGAAGCATCCGATGACAGTCGGATGCTGCTCGTTAGTTGCTCTATGGTTGAGTAGAATGACGCCCGATCGGAGGGCGGCGGAGTGGCACCGGCCAGGAACGAAATGTCTACGTTGCTCCAGCCCGAAGGACTGTGGGTAAACAAACGCGCCCAATAGGTGCCGGGGAGGAGATTGTCGACAGGCCAAGTGGTGACGCTTCCAGGTAATTCTCCCACCGCGAAGATATCAGATCCTCCCACAGTTGTACCGACTTGTAGGTAATAGCCGGTCGCGGATTTAACGGCCTTCCAAGAGAAAGGTGTGAACGGATCAATGTGCAGGCCCTGGATCGGATATAGGAAACTAGCCGAGGGCTGGGAGATTGCGTTATCGGCCTTCGCGGCACCAGGGCTAACGTTGTGACAACCTAACAAACTGAACATGACCAGTACGAGGCCAATACAACTGGTACCGTAGGGACGACAACCACAACATACTTTCTGCAGGGAGGGGGCGATCCTCTGCTCCATTGCCCATGGTGTGACTGGCTCCATAGTTTGTGGTGACATGACAGTGACGACTTGCTAAGCGTAAAGCATTTTAGCGACTACTTAATAAAGGTCAAGAACATTCGCAGTGGGTAGTTATCCTTTCCACAAGCATCGCGTCGGCTCTCATTGCGTGGCATGATAGAACCATGCCGAAGCGTTCTGGCCAAAAGCGCGATCTCATGCCAGTAGCCCGCGAAGTTGGGGAGCATGCGAATGGCGAACGCGCGGGTGGAAGTCCGCTACAGCAGCATGTTAACTGCAGTAACCCACGTCGGAAGTGGTATGCGGTATTCTGAAGGCGACCGCTGACTGCCCCGCCCGCACTTCGCACAAGTACCGCCCCAGCTCCACGAACTTCGTGTCTTTCTCCGCCTCGTTGTGCTGCTCCCAGGCCAGGATCTCGTCAATCTTGCTCAGCACAAACAGGGCTCGTTTGCGATCGAGCTTAGGCAGCATAGGCGGATTCCTAGTAACAAAGCTCGTCAAGCCAACCAAGGTCCTCTCCCGGTCGTCGTACAAGACGGTTCTGAGCAAGTTCCTGTCTTCCCAGCTTACCGTCAATGGAACGCTAACCAAGGCCGCGGGATCCTTTCGGATCGACGATCCAATCGACCCTGCAAACAAATATCTCGAGCACTCGTTTGTCGAGTCGCCGGACATGATGAATATATACAACGGGATCGTTGTTCTAGATGTAAATGGCAAGGCTGAGGTCAAACTGCCAGATTATTTCGAGGCACTAAATCGGGATTTTCGATATCAACTCACCCCGCTGGGAGGCTACGCCCCACTTTATGTGTCAGAGGAAATCAAGCAAAACGCATTTCACATCGCTGGTGGCAAATCAGGTCTCAAGGTCTCTTGGCAGGTCACGGGAATTCGCCATGACCCGTACGCAAACGCTCATCCCATTCCGGTTGAAGAAGAAAAACCACCTTCCGAGCGCGGGCGTTACCTTGTACCCGACTCGATTCACCATCGGCCCAATTGATAGCAAATAGAAGCACGACGCACCACGCGTCGCTAATAGTTCGAAGAGGTGGACGGACCCTTTAGGCTGGATATATTTCTGACGTAACTACTCGATCGGCACCACAATATTAGCCTGTTCCCTCGCCGTTCGATCCGGCATCTGCACTATAACAATCGCCACCAGCACAATGATGATGCCGAGAGTCTGTAGCGGCCGGAGGATTTCACCCAGCACAATCGCTGCAATGATTATGGAGAACACTGGTTCCAGGCAGCTGGCGACGATGGCGCGAGTTGGTTCGAGGTGTTGTAAGCCTGCAAAGTAAAAAGAAAAGGGCACCAGCACCGAAATCAAGGAGAAGACCAGGAGGAACATCCACTGAGCGCCGGAATAATGCGCCCCCAAAATCTTCCATGGCGGATTGACGATGACCCAGAAAACGGACGCTGCGAGCAATGTCCAGAGCAAGACCTTCCAGCGATCGTACCGCGCTAAGATGCCGTGTCCTGCGACATTGTAGAAGGCAAAAGAAAACGCCGCCAGGATGGCTGCCACAACACCGATGGCATTCATGCGGAATCGGCCCGTTCCGATAACACCGATGGCTAGCGCGCTTCCCACCACTGCCAGCCCAACCGCCAGGACGCGCTTTGCAGAAGGCTTTTGCAATCCGCGAGCGGCCATATACAGCAGCACCCACACCGGCGCGGTGTACTGCAGGATGATGGCGGTTGCCACATTCGTTTTCTGAATAGCGAAGTAATAAAAATAATTCGAAGCGGCAACCCCTAACACTCCCAGAAGAAAACATTTCCCT
>QIAP01000163.1 GCA_003225075.1 Acidobacteriota bacterium
TTTTCCTAAGATCGCTCGCTCCGCTGTTCAACCTTTCAACTTGACTCGGGTTAATGTGAACAGCTTTAGCAAACTGACCAGTCGCTAAGACACTGTGTTGAGCACCCACACGAAGTGCGCTCATACAAGTTGCAAGTAAGACAATTACGCGTGCAGATTTTCTATACATGAGATGCGTCCCGACATTCCATTGACCTTCAGACGGAGGCGAATTGTGAAACCTGTTGCGAGAGCATGTGGTAGATCGCCACCAGGATCTTGTGGGCCCTGCTCTGTACCGCGCTTTTGAATATGATCGTCCGTAGGGCCTGTCATGTCGCCAACCTAGCACAAACGAGTATGGATGAACCGTGCCAAGCTGGATTACGCGCTCGCTGTAATGCCGTTGGGCCGCATCGAAGTTCGTTACGAGGTGCTCTCTCCAATGTGTCCAGAGGAACCCAACTCAAAGCTCCAGCAGTTATTTGAGCGCTTCAACCGGCGTTATTGGCGTGGCCGCCTCCCGCATTACACCGTCATCGTGTCCGACAAGTACGTCGGTGCTAGATGTGAGAAGCGTGATCGGATAATTTACATAAACCCTTCGATACCTCCCCGTAGTGTGCCGCAGTTCCTGCTCCATGAGATGGCGCACGCTGCCGTAAAGGGCTACGCGCACGGCAAACTTTGGCGCGATGAGATGGAGAGACTGATCCGGCTGGGCGCGCCCCTGAAAGGGGAACTCGCGGCATACTCTCCCGAGGCGGTGCCACAAACGCTGGCCTCGATTCTGCCGGAATTTTTCGACGCGGCATTCCTAAGTGACCAGACCTGGCGAGAAGTTTGGCGGCATAAGGCATACGGATACGGCTTTACCGACAGAACGGGTCGTGTCGAGAACCAATACGCGGCTCAAGTCCGGCACAAAGCCCGCCGCGAATGGATGCGGGGTCGCCGCCTCAGAAGATCGTACGGAGGATTCGCACCCTGATTGCTCACGGGGATGCGGATCGTCGATGCCTCCGGGATGAAGCTGCTGGCGAACGCCGAGCTGCCCTTTTGCTCGGCGATGTAATAAATCTGATGATGAAAAAACGCACACAAATCGCACACAAAAACCGTCTTCTGTGTCCTTGCTGTCCTTCATGTCCTTCGCGTTATCTGTAACTTGCAGATTCCACATTCAGCGAAATCGTTCAACTCCGTCCCTGGCCACCATCATTCTAAAGAACTTAGCGGAGTCGCGTCTTGCCCTCCCAGTCCGCTCTCAGTCCGCTATTTTTCGGCGAGATCCGGTTCGCTTCCTGGCTACGATGATGGTGAAGCACTTAAACTCGAATTGCCTCTCGCTCAGTCCGCTTTCAGTCCGCTACTGTCTGCGGCGTGGCTGAAAATCGCAGTCGGCATTTGCCCCTGCCGCAGCCAGCGATCGTCGCTGACACTGTGGGTATAAACACTGCAGGGTCAACCTCTGAGTAGTGAAGAGGCCTCTGCCTTGTCGCGACAGAGGCCTCGGCACCTAAATCAGGCGAGGGTTCAGGCGTTCAATGGTTTAAATCGTCGGCCTGTGCGAAGGAAGGTTTGGACGGGTTCGATTGCCCGAAATGAATTCGGTGGACTCCCAAGAATTTCCACGATCCAAGGTGGCTCAAAATACACAGCCAACTAGTCCGGCAGCCGCTAGGAAGGAGGCGAGCAGCCGAAGATGGCGCGGTAAATCGGTCTCGCGCCCCATTTGCGGTTTCCTTCCGCCGGGTATTCCGGTCCGGCGGCATTGAGTTTCTCCGGATATTGCGGGAATACCGGCACGGGAAGAGTGAGACCCTTCGGCTCGGCTGCGCGCGGCTTTTGGCCATTTGAATCCTGAAGCAGATTGTGAATGCTTACGTCGATGCGAAACTTAGTCGCAGCAGTGGCCATTGTCGGGATTCCTCCTGGATGGCGTGCATTATTTGCGCTTAAAACCAACTCGAACAAAACCTTTCTCACAGCGAGACCTTGCTTTAACGACCTTGGTAGGCGCGATACGTTCCGTGCCATGTCGCAGGGTTTCGATCTGCCAATCGCTCCTCTGCAGTCACAATCGTCATGCGCTGCAGAGAGTAGGGGAGCTCTCTGCCGCAATCCAGGCAGCAGACGTATGCGAGTCCAACTCGATCACGGTGCGGCCATGTCGTGTGCGGATGAACGCAATCAAACAAATAAGCAAGAAGCCATCTCAACCAGCTCATAGTTCTGCTCCCAGGCCGGCGCGGACTGCTCCGCACCATGACTTGCATGAGTGCCGTCTTCTAACCGGAATGAGGCCAACTGAAGATAGGCTCGCCGCAATTGCGCACGATATTGCTTTTCGGTCAGCCGCACCTTCGCGGCAGCGTCGCGAATCTTGAATCCCAGCAAGTGATGCAGAACGAAGGCTATGCGGGGTGCCGAATCGAGCAGAAGGATGGGGCTGCCGTCCAAATCCTCAAGCGATTGGAATGCTTTTGAGTTGATGGCGGCGGAACGTCCGTAGAGCAACGCGTCATAGGCCGATGACTCACCATCCCAGCGTGCTCCGGATTCATACAGTACGTCTTCCAGCGCGAGCTGCACCGTTCGTTCAAGGAGATCGGAATTAGCGGTGTTTTCCTGCAGTGATCCATCGATGGCTCTCGCCACCGCCGAGAAAGCCTTGCCCGGATCGAGCGTCAACAGATAGGCGGAGTAAGTAAGCCGATCGAGTTCAGCCTGAAGGTTCGCGTCTGACTGGCTAATTTCTGGAGTCATTGCCTTGTACCTCCAACTCTTAGGCGAGGGGCAACCGAGATGCCAAAGTGGAGTTAAGGGCCGGTGGACCCCTAATTGGCTGCAAATACAGGGCGCTTGCATCGATACGGAAGTGCCCTGGTGTCGAAAGGGTTGAAAGTGTCAAACGACACTGTCGAAGCCTCGGGCAAAATGCTAGGGATGGTATCGTCCAAGAACGGACGCCAGCTATGCCGTGACAACTGGTTCGACGGAAAGGAAGCCAGTTCGGATTCGCGGCGTTGGAATCGTCACCGGCTCGCGACCGTTCCTGACTCGCCGCTGCTCTTTAAGTCGTCAAGCTTTCTTTGTTGTTGCGGAGTGAGAAGTTTATAGATTTCAGACTGCATACGCGCGTTGGCCACGATGAATTTCGCCAACAAAGCCGCTTGCGCGTCGGCTAGAGTCTTGATGTCCCTCTTGTTGCTGTGCTGAACGTCGAGAGCCAACAGCTTTTGCCTCACGCTTCGCAGCTGCTCGAACAAGGGTTCCATGTTATGGCGTTCGCGGCCCATCACTTGCTGGATCGCTTCCTTCTGTGATTGTGTCAAGCCTAGGTGTTCGGCCACTCCCTCAGTGAGCTCGAAGGACGAGAACGGCAGCTCTACCAGGACGATCTGGTTGTCGTCAGTCGGAGAAGCCTCGCTTTTATCATCAGGCGCAGCAACTTTGGGCTGATCCTGTTTATCCATCTCGCGCCATGCACTAAGCAGCTGGAATTGCATCTTGGCAATGAGGTACTGCTCGGCGGTTGAGGTCTTGCCTTCCTCGCTGCTCATTTTTCCTTCCTGGACAGCTTCAGTGATCCCTGCAAGGTTTGCTGTGAAGTTCTGCGTAATGGCCACCATTACCGTCTGATACTCCTGTAACACTTCTTCCGGTCCGAGGGAGCCGGGGCCAGCTGGCACATTTGTGGGGCCCGGGTCCGGGAGGAGCGAATCGGCAGCGGCCGGAGCATTACTCGGAGCACTATCATCTCCTGATTTGGCCTGCGCCGAGGCAAGGATTGGAATGACGGTCATGAGGATGATTATGAGAATTGATTTCGCTTTCATGTTCTTACTCCTTGGGCTGACTTGTTCTTCCGCTTTGACTACGCAATTCAAATGAAATTGGGTAATGATCAGAACCTCTGACGGACCTGTGAACCTTGCCGCCGTCCGCCTGCGCCGGACCACGTACAAAAGCCCAGTCGATGTAGCGACCGGCTTCGAGCAGATGGCGTGCGGGAGTGGTAGGCACGCGAGAACTTGGCACAACATCGCGGAATCCGGCACGTGCCAGTAAGTCTGCTATGGCAGGCTTGGAAGCATTGAGGTTAAGGTCGCCTGCGACGACAATCGGCTGAGTCGAATCGCAACCGCCAGCATCCTGTAAGAGCTCGTTCAACTGTGCAAGGCGCAGCTCATCATTCGAGCGACTCTCGAGGTGAAGGTTGTAGCAGATGATTGAGACGCTTTGGATACTGATCTCGGCAGACAGAGCGATTCTGCCCCCAAGTCTTTCCTGAAAGGTTTGCAGTTTGGGCTTGTACCAGCGAGGCTTCCAAAAGTCGGATTGCTGCTGAAAATGAATAATGCGCGGCCTCGATATCTTCCATGGCGATAGCGTGGCTTGGCCATGGAATGCAGGGTTGCTTTTGGAACCCTGGGTCAGCTCCACAAATTCGCGGCCGAAGACATAGTTCAACCGCAGCTTTCGGGCGATTTCCTGGGCAACATTCAGATGATGGGTCCGCCGCGCATTAACGTCGACTTCCTGAAGAATAAAAACATCCGCGTTAGTATCGCCAAGAAAATCGATGATTGCCCGAAGTTGTAGGCCACGGTCGATGTTCCAATCGATGATTCGAATGGAACTGCGCGGCCAGGAAAGCCACCGGGGAGGCGCGAAGCTCTCGGCAATGATTTCGCTCGTTGGCACGTTCAAATTACCGCTGTTGCAAGTTGCGGGAACACACTCTGCTGGGCGAACATCAGGTCGACTGGATCATCGATTTCAGCCCAGGGCAACCCATCAGTGCTCGTATAGCCGACAGAAACTCCTTCGCTCGCGAGTTCCTGCACGGCGACATTGAAGAACTCGTTCACGCGGCCGGCCGCGATCACATCTTCCATCTTTCGGAAAAATCTGGTTTGTATGGACTTGGAAAAAACCGTAATGCCAATATAAGTACCGCTGAACTCTTCCCGTGAGATGTTCTTGCTCATCCTTATTACCTGGTCGTCGGCGACGATGACTTTCATCGTCTCATCTCGCCACAAAGGGTCCACGATCATCGAGATCGGCGCGTGTGGGCGTACGGCGAGGCCAAGGATTTCAGGATTGAAGATGACGTCGGCATTAAGAACAATGAAGCTGTCACCGCGCAGCCAATCAAGGGCGAGCCAGAGCGAATAAATGTTATTCGTGATAGCGAATCCTGGATTGTCGATAAAGTGAATCCTTTGGGTGAGAAGTCTTCTGGCATTTACATGCGCAATGATTTGCTCCTTCTCGTATCCGACAACAATCGCGACTTCGTTGATTCCAACTATCGATAAAGCGTCGAGTTGATGATCCAGAATCGCACTGTTATCGACTTCGATCAGGCACTTGGGGCGTTTCCCATGGACGGAGCGAATCCGCGTACCCCTGCCTGCGGCCAAAATCACCGCTTTCATAGAGCCTCCTTGAACTTGCTTACTGTCGGTTTCACGTCGGTCTGAGACCGAGTGAAGAATCTACGGTTGAAATAGAGCGTCAAAATCCAGGTGAGGTGGGCTCCAACGGTTGCGAGTAAGAATATGAGGGGCAGGAGCCCAAGAATAGTGAAGAGGACGATGTAGTGGATTAATATCCCTCTTCTTTGGAAACCCTGAACCTGGCGGACGACGCGGGAAATCCAGTTCCCTGAGTCTTTCTCGAGCAACCGGTAGAAATTTCCAAGATATTCATTTGGCCGGTCAGGCGTGGTAGCGCGTTTGCGCTGCAACGTGGTAGTAATCAATGCAAGACTGGCACCTATGAGAAGCGCAACACCCATGAAGATTGCGGCCCGACCGTAATGCCGATACATGCCGACGGTGACGCCCGTGAAGAGCAGCAAATAGCTAAGGCCGTCGGCAAAGCCTTCGAGATAAGTCCCACGTGGTGACTCCGCGAACTTGAGCCGGGCCAGCATGCCGTCCATTTCATCGAAGAGTCCAGCGACATAGAAAAGCACGGCCCCCAGCACCGACCACCAGTACGCTCCATGCGCAAAAGCGACGGCCGAAACAAGGGAGACAACAATTCCACCAAACGTGACGGCATTCGGAGGCACCGCAGTGTGCGAGAGCATTCTTACGAATGGGCGACAGAGACGGCGATTCAAAGATGTGTGAATGCCATCGAGTACCTTGCCCGAGCGAGCAACCAGAAACCGTTCAGCACTCGTGGCGCTCTCTGGCGAGGTGACCGCGACGCCCTCAGGGTGGAGGAGGGCAGAAGAGAAATCGTCGCGGGTCACCTCATAGAACGTCGTGCAGGCGGGTTCTGCCCAGTTGACGGAGTGGAACTGCGCAACGGGCAGGTGCGCGAGGAGTTGCTTGGTCGTAACCCAGTTCCACGGCACCCAGAGGAATTTCTGTTGGAGATGAGGTTTTAGCGCCCGCCATCCTGACGAAGCGAATGGATTGAAATCTGCCAATTGAACGACGCTGATATGAATCCCAAACTGAGCAGTGCTCCCCACCAGTTGCTGCATGATCTGCTCGCTTAATGCGGCCGGACAGGTCAAGAGAATGTCGTTTGCTCCAGCGCGGGCCGCCGTGAGCACCGTTCTGATGATAAGCGGAACACCCGCAATCGGCCGCAGCAGCAGTTCCGCTGCTCTTTCTTTGCGCACGAGGGCAAACATTTCTGGAATGGCTATCACTGCCTGCACTCGACAATCTCCTCCAGGATGGTTCCAGTCGCGCCAGTTGAGGCCGTTTCTGCACCACCTGCTACACGAGAATTCCAAACAAACCAAAGGATGCCGATCAGCGCCCACAGCAGATCGCGCACACGTCGAGTCAGCGCGAGTGACAGGCCGAGCAGTGGCGAAAAACCAGTCAGAGCGAATGCAGAAATGGCTCCGCCCTCGTCGGACCCGACCCGCGCGGGAATCCAGCCACTCACCAGCTTCAACGCACGCGTAACTCCGTCAATGGCAACGATGGTGAAAAAGTGGATGGGCAGACCGAGGGACCACAAAACCACAACGACTTCGGAAGCGATCAGTACCTGGCAGACCAGGTCGATCCAGAACATGCGACCGACGAGTGCAAGGTGATGAAGCCGATAGTTTCGAATGGACGCTTCCAATTTCTCGGCGCGTGCAAGCCAGGAAGGGGCATGATTGCCAAGGGCACGTACCAAACCGGAAAGGATTGGATTGCGACGCACGATTACAAAGACCATACCCGCAAGTGACAGAAGGACTGGGATTGCGTGGTGGCGTGCGCCATGCACTGCTACGAAGGGAAGACTGACTATCCCCAAGATTGCAAGCAGCGCCGAAGTAAACCAGTACACTCCGTCGTCGAGAAAAGTGGCAGTAATCGTTGGCTCAGTTGGAGTGCCAAGGAGCTTAATTTTCATCGGCTCAGAAATGACGGGACCCAGGACGGTGAGGTATCCCATGGACTGGGAGGCAAGCCGCACTCCCATCAACTTCGTCGTGTCGACCGATACGTGTTCGCCCTCGAGCGACGCCGACCAGGTGATGCTCTGGAGAAACAGCCGGAGAACGCTCAGGGCCAGGACAATCGGCAAAGCAACGCGCATTGCCTTCAGTTGTACAAGCATGGCTGACAGGCCAACGTGAGCAATCACCCAGGCGAACATCACTAGTGAAATGGCGGCCGCAATGAGGTGGCCCTTCTTCATCGGACTAACCTCCCTTGATCATTGGCTTGCGCCGTGCGATCGGCAGGAGGATTCAGGGCGTAGTCGGAGTTATCGATCGTTAATTGCGATTCGCCAAAAATCCGGATTCCACTGGTGGTACGGGTGGAAGATGCGAACCAGAATTGACCTACTTTCTGATACGTGTGAACAAAGTGAACGCTGCGCACCCAGAAGGAGGGATTCTTCGCCGGCTGGCCTTCGATCCGAACGATGGAATAGTCGTTCGCATTTACCCAAATCTTGCCGTCGATTAGGTACTTGTTGGCCGTTTTCGGCGTGACCGATAGCACGTACGCCGGTCCAGTCTCGAGAATCTCCTGTCCCACCATCTGAAACTGGTAGTTGTCGGGAATAAGGCGCGTGCTGGTTCGAGTTCCCTGGCGGGAAGCCTCAGTTTCTTCACTCAGGAGCTTGTGGAAGACGTGTTTGCGAATCGAGCCTGAGCCCTCTTCGGAAACAATCGTGAACTTTTTGGCGCCCGAGCTATCGCATGAGACACGCACAAGCATTTCGGCATGCCGCTTCTTGTTCACGGCGGCGTAATGGCGAACGGCGGTGTATCCCGTCTGTTCAGATTGCTGTTGCGCATCGAACTGCATCATCTTCGCAACCACTTCCTCGGCGGATGGAAGTGGATCGCTGGTTTGTGCGGATGAAATCGTAACGACGCAAAGCGCGATTGCCAGAGTGGAAAGAACATTCTTGATGGTCGATTTCATAATCAGAACTCCAGCACGAATTTGCCGTGGAAACTCCGGCTCAGACCGTTGAAGAACTCGCCGAACCGATTGCTATCTAGATCGTTCTGCACATCGCGGTAATTGGGGTGATTGAAAACGTTGAACACTCCGAACCCGATCTTCGCGTGCTTCTCTTTGATGGGCAGCCGGATTTCGCGCCAGACTTGCAGATCCGTTGAAACGAATCGCGGGGACCGCAATTCATTTCTTGGTCCAACAAATTCGCGGTACTGATCGATTGTTGAATACGGAAAGCCGGTGTGGGTATCGAGCACGGGCGCGAAGGTTAATTTCCACGGAGCGGCGATCTCTCCCCAGACCAAAAGTCGATTTGGGGCGTCAAAGTTCAGCCGGCCACGCTGATTCGGCTGAATCACTGCCTGCGGATCATTCCCAAAGAATTGGTTGAAATCGTTCAGGTCACCGTAGGCGCGCGAGCGTACGTACGACGCATTCAGTGTGCTGCGGCGGATGCGATATCGCCCCGTGACTTGAAACTCCTTGTAGAAATCACTGCCCAAGTCCGATAACCCAAGGATGCCCGTTGCTCCTGACGCCACAGGATTCAGGTAGAAGTCGCGTACCGTGTTGCGCTGCTGATACGCCACCCTGATCAGAAAGTCGCTCGTTACCTGACGATCCACTTCGACGTTCCATACTTCACTGCGTGGATTGCGCAACCCATCGGAGATGACATTGGCGTACGCGGTCGAACTGATAACTCCGCCTGCTGGGTTCAGCTCACTGACTGTGCGATTCGGCAAATCAGGAAACGCCGGGATGTTGAGAGGAACGCGATCATAGAAAAATCCGGCTCCGCCCTTTAACAAGGTCTTGCCATCACCGGTCAGCGCGAGGATGAAGCCGGCGCGAGGAGCTGTATTTACCGAATCGGTGACAGAGTCACGATCAAAACGAAGACCCAAGTCGAGCGTCAAGCGATTTGAAATGGTCCACTTGTCGCCTACGAACCAGCCAATCTCGTTTTGGTCGACGGAAAATGCCGACATCGGGCCGAATTGGATTTGTTCTAACGCGTACCCAGTGACGCCAATGATCTGCGCGGGAAGAAACTGCTGGCGGCCGTCATACGAGCTGTGAGAATAATCTGTTCCCGCATCCAATTCGTGCGAGCCCAAAAAATGATGCGGATGCGAACGGTACAGTTCTTCCCATTCTGTGCGTGCTGTCTGGCGGTCTTGACGGTTGAAAAACCCACCTTTGGTGGTTTCGACGAGAAGTTGGTAAGGCGCATCACTATTAGGCACCAGGTCGGCGTCGAACCTTCTGAAGCTCACTTGCGACGTCAGGAGATCGCCAGAGTCAGTTGCGTATCGGTGCTGCAGAGCTGCCTGATATCCACGCTCGTTTAAGTCCGGGGTGCTGGGTTGTGGCGTAAACGTGTTCAAGCCGTAGTAGTCAATGTGTTGTGGAAAGATCGCGAACGATGCCGTTGCTGTTTGCTTTGGGCTGATGTTGAGGTCAAATTGCGTATAGGAGTTGAAATCTTCGGAACGGTTATAACTTTGGAGCGGCGGCAAGCTGTCCACCGGATCTCGCTCATAGCGGTACTCGGCGGATTCGGTGAAAGCTAAGCGGTCCTTCACAAGCGGGCCGGAAACGGTTATCCGCGGCGTAAACGCAGCAAGGCCCATGATCGACCCGTCGACTCTTCGCAGCCGCGGCAACAGGTTCTGCGCTGACATTCGAAACTTGTTGAAGTCTCCAGATCGCGTTTCAACGTCTGAAACTGCGCCGGTGAATTTGCCGTATTCGGGGTCGTAAGGAGTAGAGAGCACCTTTACTGACGAGACGACGTCAATCGGAATGTTGATCGCTGTTGTACCTGTGGCTGGGTCGGTCACGTCTGCGCTGTTTACAAGCGAGCCATTCTGAGACGCTCGCGCCCCCTTCATATTGATCTGGCCGTTCGGGCCGCGTACTACACCTGGAATCAGCGGCAGCAGGCTTTGGAAATGCTCATCGATGTTGGGCATGTTTCGGATTGCGGATTCGCCGATGGTGTTGGTCCCAGAGGGTTCACTTTTTGTGTCCACCGAACTCGCACTGGCAATTACAGTCGTCGATTCAGCGACCGCTTCGAGTTTCATCTCCAACTGCACTTGCGACACAGCTCCTGCTGTAACCACCACGCCTTGCATTGCGGCCATTCCCGGGGTGTTTGCGGTGATTGTGTAAGAACCGGCAGGAACTGTGCTGAGTGCGAAGTTGCCTTCATTGTCGCTCTCAGCTTCCAGTTGCGTTGGACCGTCCAACGTAATCTTCGTGGCGGGGACGACCGAGCGCCCGCCATCCGCATCCTTAATAAAGACCTGGCCTTGAACCGCTCCGGTTGGCTGCCCTGTGCCCTGCGCGAAGGCACGAACGCCGATCAGCCCGAGGACAAGCGCCACAATTGTTAGTCTTCGCATGATCGCGATTTCCTTTTTGTGAGAGGCGCGGAGAGTCGCAACGCGACGAAGAGAACAGAACGCGCATTTCGCGGGACAGGCGACACCTTTTCAGCCTGAAGCGTAGCCGCAATCTCCATTTGTGATTTCCGAGCCATTACTCATGGAGAAAGCAAGCCCCTTGCCAAATGCCAGATTGGAGTAAGTGATTGAATTCGAGAGCTTGCTTTGACGCTTGTCGGGATGGAAGTGTCGAATGTGTTAAAAGTGTCGAGATGGGTCAACAGACGGGATGTTTAAGTTCAACTATGCACCCAAAGATGAAGCGACGCTCGCGAATGAGTCGCAGATCTTTTTCTCGTCAAAGCTTTGATCTGTTCAGGGAGCTTCCGCTGCACGGCTCGCTTGAGATCCCACGCATAAAGCCGAAGGGATGACCGCCGATTAGGCTAAGCCATCCCTCTGATGTCCCTCAGAGGTGACCGCGACGCCTCTCGCACTCCTTCGGGAAGGGCGAGAGAGGCGTTGTCGCGGTCTACCTCACAAAGGGCAAGCGGGTCTTCTGCAGGGAGATTGGAGATGCATGGTCTTCTCTTTGGCGGAAGTGGCACGGGTGTTTGGTTGAACACCCGTACCACGCCTTAGGCCGCGGCTGATTAAAAGCGGAAGACGATGCCGGCTGACGGTTGCGCCATATGCGTCCAGCTGTCGGTATTCAAGCCCGCGAGATTGAAATCTGGTGCTTTGTATACGTAGCCACGGTACTCGGCCCGTAACGAGATGTGCCTGGTGAAAGCGTAGTCGGCACCAGCGCCGTAAACGAATGCACCCCTCGTCTCGGTCGTAGCTCCTGCGAAGTTGCCTTCGGCATTCCCGGTCGGATCGAACACCAGAGCGCCGCCGCCAGCTAACGCATACGGCTGGAGCCTGGCAAAGCTCGGCAGTTTTACGACAGCTGAGCCAGTGATCTGGTGGATGTTGGACTCTACGCGAGCTCCCGTCCCGCCGAAATAAATCTGCGTATTGCGGTCATATCCGTAGTTCGCCTCTGCTGCAAGCCAACGATTGAAGTTGTAGCGATAGCCAACCAGAAATCCACCGGTGTCGGTCGCGTGTTGCCGAATCCCATTTCCGTCGGCGTCTTTTGTGAAGAACCCCGTGCCCTGAAGGCTAATTTCTGATCGGATTTCCTGTGCCACTGCGTTCACGGAGGACAATGCCAGAACGCATACAGCCGCCAGTATTGTTCGTTTGATCGAGTTAAGGTCCATTCTTGATCTCCTTTTCATTTCGGCGACGCCCGTTTCTCGCGTTTGGCAGCGGTATCAGCGCTGGTTAAGAGGTTCATTGCAGCCATGATTAACACTTCCTCCAGCGTGAAGCCGCGAGTTGTGAACTTCCACATGACCGCCTCACAATTGATTCGAAGCACCGCATCCCTCTCCAAGGCAAGAGCCATGCCAAACGTCGCGGCACACGTAAGTGATGGAAAAGCGCGGGGTTAGCAGAAAGTCGATTAGCTTGAAAAATGTTGAAAGGGTCGAAGCTGTCGATTGTGTTAGAAGCCGTGCTGAAGAGGTAGCCGCACAATACGTGAGACATTCACTCGGCTTGAGTCATCAGTACTTGCGATGTAAGCTGTGACCGGGATTTTGTGTGTCAATGCCGGTCGGTCCAGGGATGGTGGCCTCTGCTGCGTCGTAGTCCACACCGTTTCCTGAACCCGCGGGAGTCCTTTAAGAACTCGCTTGTCGCACTCTGTTGCGACCTGTAGAGGAAGTGAGTCATCTATCTATCTGAGGATTTGGGGTAAATTAAAGCCCGGGCTTTCAGCGCTGAATATAAGGCTATGGGTACAGAGCCGATCGTTGAGTCTCAAACAGGCAGCTACCGCTACGAGGCGATTGTGCGCATCAGCGAGACGATCGCTGCGTGCCGCGAA
>QIAP01000058.1:0-39903 GCA_003225075.1 Acidobacteriota bacterium
CCGAGTTTGCTAATCCCGGACGGTCGATGGTGGTGCCTGTAAACCTGACAGTCCTCGCTGGCGGCCCATTCTTCGACAACCTGCCCGGCGGCTTGAGCTTCTCCTTCAAGACGAACGGTACCGCCACCTCACAAATCGTGCAGATCGGGAACGGCGGAACCGGCACATTGAACTGGACCGTCACCCACAGCACCGGCGATGGCGGCGACTGGCTAACAGCAACGCCTGCCAGTGGCACTGCTGCTTCGATCGCTACTATCTCGGTCACGGCCGCAAATCTCCCGGGCGGCGGGGCGCTCGCCGGAACCTTCACCGGTCAGCTGGTTTTCCAGACGGCAGGTGACACAACCACCATTCCGGTCACGGTCACGGTGGGAACTGCCGTGTTCAACCAGATGAACCCGATTAGCTTCACCATGCCGTTCGGCGGCGCGAATCCGCTGCCACAGGTATTCAACATCGCCATGACCAACAATTCCACGGTTCGCTTTGGTCCGGGCGCGGTAACCGCAAAGGGTGGCGCCTGGCTCAGCGTCTCTCCGTCTGGTAATGGTTGCTGTTTCACTCCGCTGGCTGTTACAGCGAAAGTGAACGCGAGTACGCTTGCAGCGGGAACCTATACAGGAGAAATCATCGTCACCGAGTTCGCCAATCCCGGTAGATCGATGACCATCCCGGTGACTTTGACCGTTGCCGCGTCGGGCGCATTCTTCGACAACCTCCCCGGCGGGTTGAGCTTCTCGGTCGCACCTGGCCAGACAGCGACGCCGCAGACGATCCAAATCGGAAACGGCGGTAGCGGCACATTGAACTGGACCGTTACACCCAGCACCTCTGATGGAGGCGCTTGGCTGACTGCGACTCCTTCCCTGGGGACGGCTCCAAAAACGCTCACCGTTTCGGTCAACGTCCTCAATTTGCCCGGAGGAGGCATCCTCGCTGGGACCTTCGACGGTCAATTGCTGCTCGAGTCTGCTGGCGGCATCGTCACCATTCCGGTCACAGTCACGGTGGGCAAAGCTGTCTTTACCCAAGTGAATCCCATCAGCTTCGTCATGCCGTTCGGCGGGCCGAATCCTCTGCCTCAGGTCCTGTCGATCCCGGCTGCCGACAACTCTGTCGTTCGCTTTGGTCCGAATGCGGCGACAAGCAAAGGCGGAAACTGGCTGAGCCTCTCTCCATCTGGCACCGGCTGCTGCTTCACGTCGCTGCCCATCAGGGTCAGCGTCAACGCCAGTTCGCTGGCGGCAGGAAACTACACCGGAGAAATCAGCATCCTCGAGTTCGCCAACCCCGGCCGATCCATGACCGTGCCGGTCAATTTGAGGGTCGTTGCCTCGAGCAAGGCGTTCTTCGACAACGTTTCCGGCCAGACCAGCTTCTCGTTCACTCCCAGCAGCGCCAATCCTCCGTCCCAAATGATACAAGTCGGCAATGGTGGAACGGGGACGCTGAACTGGAGTGTTTCGGCCACCACCGCGGATCCCGGCAAGTGGATCACGGTGCTTCCGGCCACGGGCGTCAACGCCGGAACCTACACCGTGTCCGTCACGACCAGCAAGCTGCCCGGTAAGGGATTGCAACCAGGCACCTTCATTGGCCAACAGGTGCTTAAGACGACGACTGGCAACGTGACCATTCCCACGGTGGTCACGGTGGGCGACCCAGTCTTCGTTCAGCGTCCTACTGTCACCTTCAACACCGCGCGAGGACTGAATCCCCCGCCGCAGGTAATTTCCGTTGCCAGCACCAGCGGAAGCCTCCGCTTTACGCCCATCGCGGCGTCGGGCAAGGGCGGGAACTGGCTAAGCATCTCTCCATCCGGCACCGGCTGTTGCTTCACGCCGACGAACGTCACCGTCCACGCGAATGCCAGCGCGCTGGCGGTGGGAACTTACGTCGGAGAGATCAACGTCATCGAGTTCGCCAACCCCGGCAAGTCGATGACTATTCCTGTGGTTCTCCACGTTACGGCGACAACCCCCGCAAATGGAGAAGAACCATAGATCGCAATCTGATTTTGCGAATAGAACCGACGGAGTCGGCCTAACCCGACTCCGTCAGTTTTTAAAAGCCAGACCGCAAAGCCATCGGTCGAGAACGATTGTCGCAACAGTCTCCGGCAGCGCAGTTATTCCTCAGAGGCCTGCTCTTCGGTCGCATCCCCGCGCACCGTTGTGCTGTTCTTCCGAAAACAGCAGCGGCGAGGCCTTAAGTCGGCCCCGCAGCGTTGTCCGGATTTCGCGTTAGTAGACGGTAATGCTCCCGTCCAGCAGGTTGCCGCTGTTGTTGTACCCGTCGGCGAGGGTAATGCTGAATAACCCTGGGGCCGCCAACGAGCTGTCCGCAGCGACAATGGTGAACGCTACCGGCGAGCCATTGTCAGTCCCAGACCCGCTTAGTTGGTTGGTTGGAATCGTCGTAATTGAAGCTGAACTGACCCTGGCCGCCATGCTTGCCGTTAACGTGGCCGCTACCGCCAGCTTCGTGGGAGGCGCCTGCACACTTGCCTTTGGTGGCGATGCCCGCAGCGGCCGTCTTTTGCATTCCGAGTTGAGTACAACGATGAACATTTACGTAAAAACTGTGCCCGCTGATTCGGTCGCCCGCTGAACACGCTGGAAGGCTTAATGTGCCCCAAACGTTCCCCCGGAGAAAGCACAGCTGTACAATAACTCCTGCGACAGCAGAACTTTGGCCCCGTAGCTCAGATGGATAGAGCAGCGGTTTCCTAAACCGAAGGTCGGGTGTTCGACTCACCCCGGGGCTACCATTATTTTCCAAGTACTCTGACCCGGGCATTTCCGTGTTCCGTGTATAGTTCTAAGGTTCCTACATGCTCTTCTGCACCGGCCTACAGGATTTACCTGAGGCGCGGGATGGGTACCACGAGGTAATCTTGTAAAGGAGTTTCTCCGCTGCCGTCCGCTCGTGTGGTACCTGAGCGTGACTTTTCAATTACTTCGCATACCGTAGTCTTGCAATGGCCGCATCGCTCAGCTTTTGGAGGAGGTCATGAAATCCCAGACGGCTGCAGTGATCTTCGTAGTCTTACTTTTTGTGAGCGTGCCGCTGGCTCTCGCGCAGCAGTCTTCACTGCAGCCATCCCAGCCCTCGGCTGACACTTCCGCCACCCCGGCGATCGCCTATTCTGAAATGCAGGCGCCTGTCCCGGCGCCTACAGCACAGCCTTCGCTCGACCCGGTGCCGCCAAGCCAGCAACAACAGCCTGAAGACCGGCAACGACAACAGTCAGCGCCCGAAACCTCCCAACCCCGACAGGACGCTGCGCGTTCTTTCAGCGGAACAATCTTGAAAGACGGTGAACGGTTTGTGCTCAAGACCACTGACAATGTCAACTTCCAGCTCGACGACCAGGAACGAGCCAAGAAGTACGAAGGTACAGAAGTCAAGGTCACGGGCAGTGTTGATTCCGCAACCCACACCATTCACATTCAAAACATCGAACCCATCGCCTGAACTGGGTTCTCTTTACGGGGAGAGGACGTCTGTCCTCTCCCCGCCTTGCATGCCTCTTCCGCACGTACGTCGATAATAATTGCAAACCATTTAAAGAACCCCGTTCGCTCCGTTCGCTTTCTGGGAAGAAAGCCCGCGCTTTGTAACCTGGTTACTTTGAAACCTTGTGACCTTTAAGCCGGCAACCAACCTGCTCTTCCGCGCTTTGTTGCATGTCCTCTTAAAGAGATTTTATGAGATAGTTTGTACAGACAATGCGCATGCTTTTCGACATCTTCGCCCAGACCCTGCGCACACTCTGGGTGCACAAGCTGCGTTCCTTTCTCACCATGTTCGGCATCGCCTGGGGTGTGGGCTCACTGCTGCTTCTGGTTGGACTCGGGGAAGGGTTCCGTTCCGGCAATAAGAAACAGTTCGACTCGTTAGGCGAAAACGTAATGTTCATTTTCGGTGGCCGCGCTCCTACCGTGGGAGGGAGCTTCACCGGCCTGCGCCAATATTACTTGACCTACAAGGACTACCTGGACATCAAGGCAGAGTGTCCAGAGGTGAGAGCCGCCGTTCCCATCATTTCCCGCGGAGACATCCGTGCCGTGAGCGACTTTTTTACCTCTAGTGGCCAGTTAATGGGCGTCCCTGCAATGTTCAGCCAGATTCGGTATATGCCGATGTCCCAGGGGCGCTGGCTCAATGATCTTGACGACGTTCAGAAACGTTCCGTGATCGTGCTGGGTGATGAAGCACGACGACTGTTATTTCCCGGCCGTCCCTCAGTTGGCGGCACTCTTCTGCTGAATGGGATTCGCTTCGAGGTGATTGGCACGCTCCAGCGCATTGGACACGGCGATAACAACACAATGAACTTGCGGATATTCATTCCTTTCGCCACCATGCGGCAATATTTCCCTCCCAAGGATGTGGGGGAGACCGTCGATGCCATCAGCTTCATTAACTACCAACCGCAGACGCGCGACATGCACCAGGCTGCCCAGATTGAAGTGCACAAGATCATCGGCCGCAATCATGGGTTCGATTACAGTAATCCTGATGCATTCGACGAGTGGGACAGCATCCGCACTGCAGACCAGGTTGGCAAAATCTTCGACGCCATGAACATGTTTCTCGGCAGCGTCGGGCTGGTCACACTAGCGCTGGGGGCGATCGGTATTATTAACATCATGCTGGTGGCGGTCGCCGACCGGACGCGGGAAATCGGCCTACGGAAAGTCATTGGCGCCACCAATCGCAGCATCATGTTCCAGTTCTTTGTCGAAGGCGCATTTCTGACGCTGCTCAGCGGCGGTATCGGCATGGGTTTTGCCGCGGCCCTGATGGCTGCATTGTCCTTGCTGCCTTCCCCTCCGGGATGGGACACTCCGAAGCTGGTGCCTTCGACCGCGGCCCTGGCAATCGGGTCGCTCGCCCTCGCGGGTGTAGCCGCGGGGCTCTATCCCGCGCGCAAGGCGGCGATGCTTCAGCCGGTAGAAGCGCTGCGCAAGGAATAAGTTATGAAGCGTGATCTCCTGCAACAAGCTTATGGGGCAATGCGGCATGATCTGCGTCGGACTGTGCTCACCATGCTTGGCATGGCTTGGGGTATCGCGACTGTGGTGCTTTTGCTCGCTTACGGGGAAGGTTTCGGGAATGCGATCCAGCATATCTTTGAGAATTTCGGAGCCAGGGCGGTTGGTATTTACCCGGGCCGCACCTCACAACAGGCCGGGGGCAATAAAGCCGGAGTAGCAATTCGGTTTACCGACGACGATGTCGAACTCCTGCGTAATGTAGCGCCACTCATCCGCCACATCTCCCGAGTATCGGATAAGCAAGCCACCGCCCAGAACGGCTCGCGATCATTCACACTTCCGGTGAACGGAGTTGATCCTGCAATCCAGCAGATCTGGAACCTCAAAATCGAGGAGGGACGCTATCTCAATGAAGAAGATAGTTTGCAACATGGCCACGTGACCGTTCTCTCATCGGAGGCGAAGGAGAAATTGTTTTCCGGGATGCCGGCCATTGGGCAGTCCATCCGCATAAATGGAATCACTTTCCAGGTAATCGGTATCCTGGGGCCTCGTATGCAGGAAGGTGACGACGACATCAATCGCGCTGTTTACATTCCCTATAACTCGATGGACGTGCTACAGGATATTCACTACGTCGGCGGTATTTGGTTGGATTTTGAAGGCTTGGACCACGAAAAACTCACCAAGACTATTCGTGGTTCTCTCGCGGCGGCTCACAGCTTCAAATCGGACGACGAGCGGGCCGTATTCGTCTTTGACGCCATGAAGCAACTCGACCAATTCCATATCATCACTCTCGGGCTGAAAATTCTTTTGGCCTTTATTGGCACTATAACGCTCGGCATAGGCGGCGTCGGCCTGATGAATATTATGCTGGTATCGGTTACTCAGCGTACGCGAGAAATCGGCGTTGAAAAGGCTTTGGGTGCGACCAAAGGCGATATCCTGTTCCAATTTCTGGCTGAAGCCATGGTGATCACTGCGGTGGGCGGAGTATTGGGAGTCATGCTCTCCTACGTCGTCTCACTTTCGGTGGGCAGACTGACGCTCTATAGCGCACTGGCCAAGCATGCTGAGGCTGGTGACATCCGCCTTATTGTAGCCCCCAACATTCTGTTGATCGCAACCGTAATCCTCGGCTTGGTCGGCATTATCAGCGGAATGCTTCCCGCGTTTCGCGCCGCTAACCTCGATCCTATTGAAGCGCTGCGATACGAATAGGGCGCTGAAGCCTTCTTGGCGTGATCCGTATATCTCACTGCTTCATGTACTTATCAAACCACGCAACGATCCGGTTGAGCCGGTCCACCAGATGTTTTTCTTCTTTCAATCCGTGTCCTTCACGCGGATAAAGGACGAGTTCTGTTTCGACCCCATAGCGTTTTAGTCCGCGATAGAGCTGTTGGCTCTGTCCCCGTGGATCAATGACGTCGGCATCGCCTTGCAGGATCAACGTTGGAGTGCGTGCTCGTTTGATGTAAGTAATCGGTGAACTGCGGACGAAGCCGTCTAGCTTTTCATACGGCAAACCATAGAACCATTCGTCATACGAAGGATGTTCCTCAATGCCGAATTCGGCGGCCAGGTCGGCCAGACCTGCGCCGGAAACCGCCGCCTTGAACCGATTTGTTTGCGTGATCGCCCATTCTGACATGTAGCCACCGTACGACCAGCCCGCAATTCCCAACCGCTCAGGATCAGCAATCCCGCGCCTTACGAGATCATCGGCGGCTGCCATGACATCACGAAAATCGCCCCCACCCCAGTCTCCGCGGTTGAGAACCATAAAGTCATATCCGTATCCGGTGGACCCTCGTACATTTGGGTAGAACACGACGTAGCCCGCCGTCGCCAGTAATTGGCCCCAAGGCTCGAATCCATCCTGCCAGTTCCCGGTGGGACCGCCATGGATCAGCAGCACCGTCGGCAACCTTGATTTGCCATCGTATGCCGCCGGCTTCAGCAAGGCGCCTTCGATCTCCCGGCCATCGAAACTCTTAAAGCGCATAAATTGCGGTTGTATGAGAGCAAACTGCTCGGTCGCCGTATTGAAATGGGAGACACGTTCCGGAGCGACTTTTCCGTTCCAAATCCAGAGTTCCGGCAAGCGTGTCGCATTCTCACCAACGAAGGCAATGTTCTGCGCGCTTGTCACGTCGAAATCACTTACACTCATGTCGGGCGAGGGAAGCGGCTCGGCATTCCCTTGATTGTCGACAATATAAAATCGGTTGCGAAAACCGTCTCCTGCCAGAACCACAAGCTTGCCGTCAGGTCGCCACGCCGCCACATTCACCGGCCGGTCAATACTTTTTGCGGTGAGGTTTTGCGACTCCCCTCCTGCGATGGAGATCACGAAAAGATCGTGTGGATTTGGCCCATCCACTCGGCATCCCACGTAGGATATCCACTTGCCGTCAGGCGAGATTCGTAGCTCCCCGAACGGTCCGTGTGGCGCGGCGATTGGCTGCGTCTTCCCATCGGAAGGATCAATCGAAAAAATACGATTCGTTTCCTGGTCCGACTCCGGATGGTCCGTGGCCACTGCTACTAGTCTGTCACCACTCGGAGACCACCGGACATCGTCGAAATTCCAGGGAGAGCCAGCCAATTCACGAATCTTTTTCGATTCCACATCGACCAGCCACAGGTGGGCATGCTTATCATCCCGGTCAACCACTTTGGCATCATCTTTGTCTTTGTCCTTCTTCTCTTCAGCCTCTGTTTTCGCCTCCGAAGCTAAGAAGGCGATCTTCTTGCCATCGGGCGACCATTCAAATTTATCAATGGATCGTTTGCCTTCCGTCAGGCGTATGGCCTCCCCGCCGTCCGCCGGCATCAAGTAAATTTGCTGGAACTCCTCCCGGTCGGAAATAAATGCAAGCGTCTTGCCGTCTGGCGACCAACGCGGATGACTTTCCGTCTTGGTCGAGCTGGTGAATTGTCTCAAGTCGCGCGAGACTGGGCTGTATACCCAAATGTGACGCTGCTGTTCGGAGCCCTTAGGAGGTGCCGTGACCGTTAGCGCCATGCGACTTCCGTCTGGCGACCAACGCAGTTCGCGGAGCCGCTGCACCGAAATGGCCTGTTCGGCCGTAAGTTTGGACTGCGTAGCTTGAATCGTCTGCCCCGGCGCGGAGGTTGCAAACATTGCCCCGGAGATCGCAATCACGAGAGTGCGTAGATGTGTGTTCATAGTTGTTAAGTAAGAAGGCGAGACATCGGTGTAGCACGCGACAGACTGAGAGATAGCGACTCCGCCAGACCAAAGGTGGATAACCGGCTCTACCGAATGTGGTGAAGCCCCCAAGGATTTAGTAAGCCCTGAGACCCGCGAATCTGCGAAGATGGGCTTGGCCTCAGCCCGCTACCGAAGACGGACAGTGGAGAAACTCCGAGGCAGCTATCCTCGCTTCTGCAATGGGGGACCGCGCCTACTTGGGTTGCATCTTCTTTCGGATACGCCGTATTTCGATAAACGTTAGTGATGTCGTTACAGAAATCAAGCAGCCGAACATAATGTAGATAATTCTGTCCATTTATGCGGTCTCCCCACCGCGTGACCCGGTGCCGGGCTGCGACGCCCCAGACCAAACAGTACCCGTTAGATAGATCTAGTGTGTGGCTGGCATTATACGCGGGGGACTCCCGAGCGCTAGCGGAAATCACGATCAGATTTTCGCGTCTTCTATCTTCCGCTAGTTAGGGTTTTACCAGAAACGGGTTTGTCTTCCGCTCTTGCCAAATCGTTGTTGCGGGCCCGTGGCCAGGAACGACGACGGTGTCGTCGGGAAGCGCCAGGACACGCTCGTGGAGCGAATTCATGATTTTCTTGAATGACCCGCCCGGGAGATCGGTGCGGCCAATGCTGCCGGCGAAAAGCGTGTCTCCTGCTATGAGTTTCGTTTCAGCAGGGAAATAGAGGCAAATGCTGCCTTCGGTATGCCCGGGAGTGTGGAGCACATTCGCGCGGTGCGACCCGACGTAGATAGTTTCATCGTGGCCAACGCTGTGGTCAACCTCGACCGGACCTGGAGGAGCTACGCCAATCCACCCTGCCTGCACGTCGAGCATTTTCAACAGGGCATAGTCATTTTGGTTAAGCAGGATGGGGGCGCCAGTAGCCGCTCGCAACTTCATGGCGCCGCCCACATGATCGATGTGGGCATGGGTAACCACGATCTGCTTTACTTGCAACTTGTGTTTAGCGACAAGCGCCAGCACGTCCTCAATGTCATCGCCCGGGTCGATCACCATCGCCTCACGCGTGCTCTCGTCACCAATCACAGAGCAATTGCACTGCAGAGGCCCCACGGGCAGGATTTCATGAATCATGAATCAATTTTAGCTGATCTATGACTGTCAGCTAGGGAGGCTGAGCGCGATTAAGACATTCCGTTGTGCAAGAGATGTGTGCCGGGTCAGTAGCCATTAAATAAGAGCTTAGGCGGCAGCCAAAATCTATTTCTGTGTCGGAGCTTGCGGCTGCGAGGTTGGTGGAGGAGTGGCCGGCTTCACGGGTTGAGATTTGCCTTGGGCTGGCTTAACGTTTTCGAGTACGGAATTTGATCCGGTGTGGCGTACCGCGAATATCGAAAGGGTAATAGACGTCACCATAAAGATGATTGCCGACCAGGTGGTTGCCTTGGACAGCGCCGTGGCCGCGCCGCGCGGACCAAATGCGGTCTGACTGCCCATGCCGCCAAAAGCAGCAGCAATGTCGCCGCTCTTGCCGCTCTGCAGTAGCACCACGATGATCAAAAAGAAGCAGACAATAATGTGAATAATAGTAATTAATGTAATCATGATCTCAAAACCGCAGCCCGGCGATAAAGCCAGTCATGTTCTGACGTTCCTTCCTGGGATCACCGCAATCGCTTAACGTATAGTACCGGCGTCTTTCGTAGCATAGCTAAAACTTTACCATGATCGAGGGCTTAGACCAAACTAGCGATAACGGTTAGTTCGGTATCTCCGCTGTTCCAGACAGCCGGTGGGCGGCCCGATCTGGCGGTATTCCTAGGCTTGGAAATTATCTGCTGGTGCGAACGCGAATAATCATTGTGCGAAGCATCTTGTTGTGAAGAATCACGGTGTGAAGAATCGTGGTGCGGAAGGGGGGATTTGAACCCCCACGCCTTTCGGCGCCACCCCCTCAAGATGGTGTGTCTGCCAATTCCACCACTTCCGCAGATTTCTCTGAGACTGCGATTATAACAAAGGGAAACAAACTAGCCGCGCAAGCAAATTCACAGCAAGCGGATTGGCGTTTTGTCTCCGATCGAGGTTTCTACAATCTTCTTCCGCGCGCTTAGTACTTCACGATGGCGGCGAAGGATTTGGGATCCAGACTGGCGCCCCCTATCAAGGCGCCGTCGATTTCTTTCTCTGACATGAGAGATTTAACGTTGTCGGGCTTCACGGAGCCGCCGTAGAGAATTCGCAGATTATCCGCCAGGGTCTCGCCGAAGGCCTTGGCGGCTTCGCTGCGGATTAGGCTGTGGGCTTCGGTTGCGAGTTGCGGCGTGGCAGTCTTGCCGGTACCGATCGCCCACACGGGCTCATAAGCAACGACAAGTTTGGCGGCCTTCTTACCAGAAATAGCGTGGAAGGCCCGTAGACATTGGCGGCGCAGCACGTCTTCGGTCAGACCCGCTTCACGCTCTTCCAGAACCTCACCCACACAGACGATGGGGATCAAGCCAGCTTCGAGGGCGGCCTTAAGTTTCAGGTTCACGGTGTCATCCGTCTCGCCGAAATACTGGCGGCGCTCAGAGTGTCCGATGATCACATGGGTGCAGCCTACGGCGAGTAGCATGCCTGCGGAGATTTCTCCGGTGAAGGCGCCTTCCTTTTCCCAGTACATGTCTTGTGCGCCAATGGAAATCTTGGAGTCTTTCGCAGACCCAATCGCCGCCGGCAGGTCGACGAAAGGCGGGCAGACTGCAATTTCGTCACGGCTGTGACCGGCGACGAGAGGCAGGAATTCGCGGAAAAAGTCCCGGGCCTGGTCGGGAGTCTTGTACATCTTCCAGTTGGCGGCCATCAGTTTTTTGCGGGGCATGGATTCCTTTTCACAACCGTTTTGCCACGGAGACGCAGAGCCACAGAGACTAAAATGTCGCTCGGAAAAGCTTCATTCGTTCTGCCAAAGGTCTTGGTCTAAGAAAGATACTTGCTGCGGTTACGCCTTCTCGGTGAGTGCTTCGACACCGGGCAACTTCTTGCCTTCGAGAAATTCCAGCGATGCTCCCCCGCCGGTGGATATGTGCGTAATCTTATCGGCTACACCTGCAGCACGCACTGCCGCCACCGAATCACCGCCGCCCACGATTGATATGGCCGCAACGTTCTCGGCCACGGCTTCAGCAATTTTGAAAGTCCCCTTGGCGAAGGGAGCAACTTCAAAGACCCCCATTGGGCCATTCCACACGATGGTTCGGGCGCGCGAAATCTCCTCCGTAAAAGCCTCGATGGTTTTGGGACCAATGTCGAGCGCCATCATGTTGTCTGGAATTGGCTGTCCGGGGCTGACAATACGCACAACCGCATTAGCGTCAATCTTATCGGCAAGGATGTGATCCACGGGCAGCAAAAAGTTCAATTTGCGAGTTTTCGTATCCTGCAGGATCTTACACGCAAGGTCGAGCTGATTCTCCTCTACCAGGGACTTGCCTACGGCTTCATTCATTGCCTTAAGGAATGTGTAGGCCATGCCTCCGCCGATAATGAGCCCATCCACTTTGTCCATGAGATTCTGGATGACGCCGATCTTATCGCTGACCTTAGCGCCGCCCAGGATGGCGATGAAGGGCCGCTCTGGGTTGTGCAAGGCACGACCCAGGTACTCCAGTTCTTTTTCCATTAGCAGGCCGGCAGCGGACTTCTGCACGAATCGGGTGATACCGACAGTTGAAGCGTGGGCGCGATGCGCAGCACCAAAGGCATCGTTCACATAGTAATCCGCAAGTTTGGCAAGTTGCAGGGAGAACTTTTCGTCGTTGGCTTCCTCTTCCGCATGGAAACGCAGGTTTTCTAATAACAGGGTTTGCCCTTTTTCCAGCTTGCCCGACATCTCCTCAGCCTCCGCGCCGACACAATCCGGGCAAAAGCCCACGTTTTCTCCTCTCCGCAATTCTTTATCGAGCAACATGCGGAGACGCTCGGCTACCGGCTTAAGGCTCATCTTTGGATTTGGCTTGCCCTTGGGTCGGCCGAGATGGGAGGCGAGGATCAGGCGTGAGCCACGCCGCAATGCATACTCAATCGTAGGCAAGGTCTCGCGGATTCGGGTGTCGTCCATGACCAGACCGTTATCGAGAGGAACATTAAAGTCCACTCGCGTGAAGATACGGTGGCCGTCGAGAGGAAGATCGCGGATGGAAAGTTTGGACATGCAGTTTTCTGCTCTAGCGGCCAGGAGTGCTTGTGCCTAACAAAGCAAAGTTAAAAAAAGCCGTGTGGGTAACGGCACCCCCACACACGTTGTTACAAGCCCTTGCTGCTTAGGTAATTGATTAAGTCGCGGACGCGGCAGGAGTAGCCCCACTCATTGTCATACCACGAGATCACCTTGACGCAATTTCCTGCCACCACGCGGGTCATGGGGGAATCGACGATGGAAGAACGGGCATCGCCACGGAAGTCCGCGGAAACCAATTCTTCAGTCTCGTAGCCGAGATACCCCTTCAGCGGACCATTTTCGGAAGCCTTTTTCATAGCCGCGTTCACCTCTTCGGCAGTGGTTTTCTTTTCGACGAATGCGACTAGATCCACGACCGAGACGTTCGGCGTCGGTACCCGCATGGCAAATCCGTCGAGTTTGCCCTTCAGTTCAGGAATCACGAGGTGAAGCGCCTTGGCCGCGCCGGTGGAGGTCGGAATCATGGAGATGGCCGCGGCGCGAGCCCGGCGTAAATCCTTGTGAGGGAAGTCGAGGATCACCTGGTCGTTAGTATAGGAATGAATAGTGGTCATGGTCCCGCTGATGATTTTGAATTCATCATGAACGACTTTTGCGATGGGCGCGAGGCAATTCGTCGTGCACGAAGCGTTCGAGATGATGTGATGTTTAGCCGGATCGTACTTGTCATGGTTAACTCCCAGCACGACGGTGAAGTCTTCATTTTTGGCGGGCGCGGAGATGATGACCTTCTTCACCGGGCCGCGCATATGTTTCTTGGCGTCCGCGGCATCGGTAAATCGTCCGGTAGACTCAATCACCACTTGGGCGCCCACCGATTCCCAAGGCAGCTTGGCAGGATCTTTTTCCGCAAACACGCGAATGTTTTTTTCACCTACTTTGATGGAGTTCTCCCCGGCTGTGATCTTGTGTGGCAGATTGCCAAGAATAGAGTCGTATTTGAGCAAATGTGCGAGGGTTTTCGGGTCGGTAAGATCGTTGACTGCAACGAACTCAAGATTGGAATCGTTCAGAGAGGCGCGCAGTACATTGCGGCCGATACGTCCAAAACCATTAATAGCTACTTTGACTGCCATGTTGCCTCCGAAAGGATGATGGAAACCTGGAGAAAACTGCGGGAACGAGGATAGAAAGAAAAATGGTAACAGGGGAACTGAGCGGGCGGCAAATGGGGTGGGTCGTGAAACCGACGGGCGGCGCCTCCCGCCGCTTGGCTCAAAATTGCAAACCTCGGGGGAATGAAGCTGGCAACCTATGTCACTGCCCCGCGAGTTCCAGTACGCCGATAGTCCTAGCGTTGTGGGAGGGAAGTCCCGAGATTCTGACAATGCCGGACAAAACTCTCCGCCAAGTCACAGCCGCATTCCATGCCGCGAAAGTGGTTCATCTTATCGTGAAGCTGGTAGAAGCCGGTTTCAGGCTGTTGGCTGGCGTGCGCGAAACAGGCAGCCCGCTTGCGACTTTCGGTCTGTCCGATATCCACATAATTAGTTGGGTAAAACTGTTGTGTCTGGGAGCCCTGGTCTACTTCGAAGTAATAAAGATCGAAGCTTTTTCGACTTTGCGCCCAGGCATCGTAAGCCAGCAACGACACCGCACGGTGGTCACGATGGGTGTCAATGGGCCAGTGCGTGAAGACTATATCCGGATGTTCTGCTTGCAGAAGTTTTCCAAAGTCGTCATAGCGGGACCGGCTTAGCTCTGTGTTGCCATCAATCTGTCCGGCAAATATCGGTCGCGCTTTCAAGATTGCACAAGCCTTCTGGCATTCCGACGTGCGAATGGCCGCCGCCTGCTGAGCGCTCTTGTTTGGGATCCCGGCCTCTCCACGGGTCAAGTAAAGCACGACCACTTCATGTCCCAGATCGGAGTAAAGGGCGATGGTGCCTCCACATCCTGATTCAGGATCATCAGGGTGTGCACCGGCAACGACGACTTTAATCTTATGGGACGTGCCTGGAGCTCCACCGCCGGTTACCTGAGATAGCAATGGCAGTCCGATGCCTACTGAAGCCGCAATGCGAGAAGAGTGTGCCAACATGTCTCTGCGAGTGATCTTTTTCACGGATTGACCATCCTGTGCAGCGAATTGCTCGAAAGAAACGAATCAGACTCTTGACCCGACATAACGCCCCAAGCCAAAACGAGCTCAGTCGAACACTAGCTCTATGAAGACGTTCTTCTTGCTCCACAAGAAGGACAATCTCATCAGCCAATACTTGCGCTCGAGCGATTTGCGAGCACTACCCCAATCTTCTGGCGGCAATATGCGCGCGGTTGCAGCGAACTCTGGGCCCGTGACCTTACCGCGCATGGTGCACGGTGCAATGCGAACATGCGGATTATTTCGTATGCGCTTGTATTTTCCCGAGTCACTACGGGTCATGATATAGAGCTTGCCGTTTTCTTCCGCAAACCAGACGGGTGTATAGACGGCGGTTCCGTTTTTTCGGAAGGTTGCCAGATGGATGTACTTCTGTCCGTAAATCGCAGAAGGAACCGGGTTAGCCATGGCTCCCATATTGTACGAGAGGCGATGCCACGTGCATCTCCAGCGAGATCGCCAAGCAGAGGCATTGGGTGCAAGGTTGCGCCATTTAGAAGGCTGTTGCACGTAGTTCGTTGCAGATTGCTACGAAGCATGGTGGTGTGTTAAAAGCGCTACATGCGCAAATGGATGCGCGAGCGCATGAAGCGCCGCAAGAAAGAACCGGAAAAGACCCAAGCCAGCGATCAAAAGCCCGCTCCACTACAACCTGATTTTTATGGAGAGCCGGGAGCGGCCCGGCCTGCTGCTGAAGAAAAAGAGACACAACCGGAGATGCCGGAATCGCGGGAGACGGAGCACATGGCGCCGTCTCCAACCGCAGCACAGCATCAAAGGCGAGAAGCGCCATCCCCGACAGCCATCCCCTCAACAGTCAGAAGTGATGAGCCCTCGAGACGGCGACGTAGGAGGGGGCGCGGCGGCCGCGGCCGTGGGTCGGGACAGCGCGGCGAGAGCGCCGCACAACCGGCAGCTTCGTCCGAGCCAACCGGGGCGGGACGGGAAGAGACAGAAGCGCCGGAATCCCCGGCCGCCGGAGTGCCGGCGAAGCCTCCGATAGCGGCACCACCCTTGTCGCGAGTCCCTCGAGGAACTGTTGTGCTGGCGATCGGACTGCCGGGTTCAGGTAAGAGTTCGTGGTTCAAGCGCCACGATGTGACTCCTCTGTCGAGCGACTTGTTGCGCAGTCTGCTGTTCGATGATCCCAAGGAACAACGATTTCAAGATCTGGTTTTTTCCAACTTGCGTTCCATGCTGAAGGCCCGGCTGATAGCGCGGCGGCCGATGAATTATGTGGACGCCACCAACCTGACCCCGCATGAACGGCACAACTGGATCAAGCTGGCGAAGGATTTTAACTACGATGTCCAGGCATTTTTTTTCGATGTGCCGGTGGAAGTTTGCATCGAACGCAACCAGCGACGGGAGAGAGTGGTTGCCGACGATGTGATGCGACGCATGGCCGCTAAGCTCCGTGCACCGACGTTTGAAGAAGGCTTCTCCAAAATTACGGTGGTGCGCGTGAAAAAGAAAGAATAGCCCCGAGCGGGGAGCCGATATTGCGATCGCGAGAGCCTGACCTACAGATATTCTTGGCGGACACCCCTTTGAATTGTTTCTGACCCCTTTGTCACAGAATCCGGGCGTTACTTCTTTTCCGGCGTTGCCACCTTCATGGATTGCGCCTTTTTTCCGTCTTTCATTTTAGTGACCGTGCTTGCCTTCGTACCGAGTAGTTCCTGCGCGAGGGCGTGGGCGCCGTAAATATTTCGTAGTGCCTCCTGAATTCCGCGGGAACCGACGTGGATCGCGCGCCCCATCCTATCGTCATAAACAAAATTCCAGACCAGCGATTGAATATTACCGTCAAAGATAATTCCGACCACTTCTCCGGCTTTATTCACCGTGGGACTCCCGGAATTGCCGCCGATGATATCTGCGGTAGAGAGGTAATTGAGCGGAGTCGATAGGTTTAGCTTCGACTTCATCTTCATCCAACTCTCGGGCAACTCGTAGGGATCCTTGTTTCCATGTTCGGTGGCATGCTCGAAAGTGCCTCTCACGGTAGTGAAATAGGAAATGTGTTTTCCGTTTTCCGTGTAGCCCTTCACCGCGCCGTAGCTGAGGCGCAGAGTAAAAGTGGCGTCCGGCGGCTGGGTAAATCCACTCTCTGCGAATCGCGCCTTGGCAATGGCGGCGCCCTCGCGGCGTTCGACGGAATCCACCTGGTCATCGAATTGTTTACGGACGGTTCGCGCGTCGGGATCGATGGCTCGCATCGCCACGATGAGAGGATCGTTGCTGGCCTGCACCGCGGCGGCGCCTCCTTGATAAAGTTGCTTGCGGAGGGCGACATTATCCAGCTTCGTATTACCGATCAGGTCTTTGGCCGCGTCATCTGCTGTTTTGCCACCGAGGACCTTCTGCACTACGGGATTGTCGCGGCCCAGAGCGTCTTGCATTTGGGCGAGGGAGTCGGCGAGTGTCACCGTTTCGAGTGACTTATAAATTGGGGCAGTCGAGAACAGATCCTGCTCCAGTGACGGGAGATTGGAGTCGCGGTATTCGCGCAGGCGCTTCTCATTTGGTTTGGTTTTTTCTTCGGTAACCCGCACCAGGTTGCGCGCAATCCGGGCCAGATCGGAATTGAAGCCGCGGAGACGCTCGACGTAGGTGAGCGGCAGGAACATGTCCCGTTGTACCTTCATGGCATTGGCGATTTCCTGCCAGGGATCGGGCGCAGCACTGTTTTTTGTCTTGTAATCGGCGCGCAGTTTGTCTTCCTCGGCCTGCTTGCGGGCCATAATCTCCTTATCCTGCAACCCCGATAGGTAGCCTGTAATGGCCTTCTGAGAATTTTCGTAACTGAACAGGTCTTCCTTGGCGATACGCGCGTTTTCCTCGGACTGGGAGCTGAAATTCTTGAGCAGGTTAATGCGGCGTTTGTAAGTCTCGAGACGGGATGGGTACTCTACGTCGCGCAAGTATTCGAGTTGAGCCATGGTGCGGAGACGCCCGGTGGAACCAGGGTGGCCGGAAACAAAGATCAAATCGTTCTCCGAAACCCCGGTGCGGGACCAGTGCAGGTAGTGATCGAGGTGCGCCGGCTTGTCGTTTTCGTAAACGCGAAAGAACGTGATGTCGAGGTCATACCGCGGATAGGTGAAGTTGTCGGGATCGCCGCCGAAAAACGCGGCTTCGAATTCGGGAGCAAAGACCAGGCGTACATCGGTGTACTTTTTGTATTTGTATAGGTTATAGACCTGACCAGAATAGAGTGTGACCACATCGCAACGCAGACCCGTTGACTTGGCACAATCCTGCTCGATGGTGGACATTGCGGCGCGCTGCGCCTGCCCCGCATCGGCGGCTGACATATCGGGCCTTACCGCAGCTTGAACCTTGGCGGTGACATCCTCGATCTCGACAAGCTGGTTCAGTTCGAGGTTGGGACACTTGGCCTCTTCAGCCCTGGTCTTGACGGAGAAACCGGTTTTCATGTAGTCGCGGCCGCCGGTGGAAAGCTGCTGGATGCATTCAGCCCCTACGTGGTGATTCGTGAAAGTAAGGCCCTCGGGAGAGACGAATGATCCGGAGCCGCCATTGTTGAAGCGGACCGATGATAGCCGGACATGGTCGAGCCACTGCTGGGTGGGAGCAAAACCGTATTTGGCTTGGACCTTCTGTTTGGGGAAAGCGTTATACAGCCACATGCCCTCGTCGGCAGACGATTGGGAACTAGCGAGTAGAGAGAAGAGCAAACCGGCAAGTAATAGGAAGCGTTTCATAGGATCTCCAGAGCTGGGGCGACCTCGCATCAGGGCAGGCCGCGCGATTCAAGCAAACTCTTCACTATACGCCGGGGAGAAAAGATGGCGCAAAGAGTGAAGTGATTCCGGAAGCGCACAGCGACCGCGATCGCGGCTTTATCTGCGCGACCGACCGGTTGGAAAGTTAAAGAGAATGGCGTATAAAAGTTAGTTGGCCCGCTTTGCAGCGTTTCTCCCGCGGGTCAACACCAAGATCACCGGCAAGGCGAGGAAGCATGTCCAGCTTAACCACGACGCACGCCACAAAAGGCTTGGAAGGGGTGGTCGCTACCACTTCCAGTATCTGCTATATCGATGGAGATCAGGGTGTCCTAGCGTATCGCGGATTTGATATTCACGAACTGGCTGACAATTCCAGCTTCGAAGAAACCTGCTATTTGCTGTGGTTCGGACGTTTGCCGAAGCGCAATGAGCTCACAGAATTGCGGGATCGCCTGGCTCAAGAGCGCAAGGTCGATGCGGCCATTATTAATTTGCTGCGCTCGGCCCCAAAGCAAGCACTGCCTATGGATGTGCTGCGGACGGCGGTATCGGCCCTCGGTTTTTACGATCCCGATGAGAAAAGTAACGATCATGAAGCCAATGTGCGCAAGTCAATCCGGCTGACATCGCAGATTGCCATGATTGTGGCGGCTTATGACCGCATCCGAAAAGGAAAGCCGGTTGTAGAACCTGACCGGTCGCTGTCGCATGCGGCGAATTTCCTCCTCATGTTGAATGGCGCAAAGCCTTCCTCTACGGCCGAGCGGGCGCTGGACATTGCTCTCATCCTGCACGCGGACCACGAGTTGAATGCCTCAACATTTGCGGCTCGCGTTACCGCGGCGACGCTGTCAGATATGCACTCGGCGATTACCTCCGCGATTGGGGCCTTGAAAGGGCCCTTGCATGGTGGGGCGAATGAAGCGGTGTTCCAGATCCTGCAGACGATCCATACTTCGAAGGCTGAGCCAGTGGAATACGTGAAGGGGATGTTAGCGCAGAAGAAAAAGATTCCAGGATTCGGCCATCGCGTGTATCACACCGAGGATCCTCGAGCCACGCATCTGCGGAAGATGTCGCGGGACCTCGGGCAGTCCAGCGGACAGGCAAACTGGTTCGAGATGTCCCACAGAATTGAAGAGTTCGTCAAGGCAGAAAAGAAGCTGAACGCCAACGTGGATTTCTACTCGGCTTCCACGTATCACACGCTGGGCATCGATGTGGACCTGTTCACGCCGGTATTTGCGGTTTCGCGCATCAGTGGCTGGGCAGCGCACGTGATTGAGCAACTTGATGACAACCGGCTGATTCGTCCGCGCGCGGATTACATTGGACCGGCGTATCCGCAGCGCTATGTGGCGGTAGAAAAGCGATAGGGAAGAGTTCCGTCATAGCTGTCTCGACACTTCAGCGGCCAGCCCATCCAGGTTGTACTCAGCTTGCCATACACGGCTACTAAAATCTTTTGCGCTACTAAGGGATACGGACGAAGGTATCCGGGTCACATGTTTCCGTCCTAGGGCCGTAGCTCGGCGTAAAATAGAAGGGAAGTCATGCGCCGAGTCTATCTGGACAATAACGCGACTACCCCGGTGCTGCCCGAAATATTTGAGGCCATGCGGCCTTACTTCGGCGAGCAGTTTGGTAATGCCTCGTCCATTCACCACCACGGCCAGGAGACACGGGCGGCGGTGGAACGGGCGCGGGAGTCGGTGGCGGGGCTACTGGGCTGCCGGGCATCTGAAATCGTATTCACCAGCGGGGGCACCGAGGCGGACAATCTCGCGATCTTCGGCTTGGTCGCCGCCGGAGATCATGTCATTACCTCGACCATTGAACATCATGCGGTGCTGAATTCCTGTAAACAACTTCAGTCACTGGGCTGCGACGTCACCTATGTGCCGGTGGACGGTCAGGGACGAGTCGATCCCGACGATGTTCGCCGCGCCGTGACCTCGAAGACGAAGCTGATCACCATCATGATGGCGAACAACGAGACCGGCGTGCTGCAGCCCGTCGATGATATCGGCAGGATTGCTGCCGAAGCGGATGTGTACTTCCACACCGACGCGGTGCAGGCGGCAGGGAAGGTTCACATCAACGTGCGTACGATTGGTTGTGATCTGCTGGCGATTTCCGGTCACAAGATTCACGCTCCGCAAGGTGTGGGCGCGCTGTATGTTCGGAAGGGTACGAGGCTTCGAGCACAGCTCTATGGCGGTAGTCATGAGCGGTCGCGGCGTGCCGGAACTGAGAACGTGCCAGGCATTGTGGCGTTGGGCAAAGCTGCCGAGTTAGCGCGCAGAGGTCTTGAGCAGGGCACCGATATAGCCTTAAGCGCAATGCGCGATCGTCTGCAGAAAACTTTGTTTGATCAGATAGACGCCACGGGAGTGACAGCCGCTGGAGCGCCGAGGGTGCCGAATACGACCAACATTTATTTCGAACACATCGAGGGCGAAGCGCTGGTCATCGCCCTGGACTTGAAGGGACTCGCGGTTTCAACCGGCGCAGCTTGTTCTTCAGGCGCGATTGAACCATCGCATGTGTTAACCGCCATGGGGCTGACGGCGGATCGCGCACGTGCCAGTATTCGATTCAGTTTGGGCAAGCAGAACACAAACGACGACATTGAGTTCGCTCTGAGCCTGATTCCTGCAACAGTGGCCCGCCTGCGAGAGTTGTCACCGGTTTACAATAGAACAGTAGTTAGCAATTAACACTTTGACGGGTAGTCTCTCAGGTTGCGGAGGAGGCGTCTTTGTTAAGTGTCAATTGCTAACCTCCAAGCGCCAAATGCTGAATACTCAAACCATTGCCGTCGCCATGTCAGGCGGGGTTGACTCCTCGACCGTTGCGGCCATGCTCCGCGCGGACGGGCACAATGTCATCGGCTTGACCATGCAGCTCTGGAACCAGCGCCGGCTGGCAGGTCATGATGGCATGCCTGAAGCGGTGCAGGGGCGCTGCTGCTCGCTGGACGACGTATACGACGCCCGGCGCGTCGCGGAGACGCTTGGCATTCCTCACTACGTAGTCAACCATGAGGATCGCTTCGAGCGGGATGTCGTACGGCCTTTCGTTGAAGAGTATCTATCTGGTCGAACGCCGATTCCATGCAGTTTGTGCAACAACCACTTGAAGTTTGACCAGTTGCTTATTGTGGCGCGTCAGATCGGCGCCGACATGCTCGCAACCGGACACTACGCGCGCGTTGTATACGATGCGAGCCGCGGACGGTGGCTGCTCAAGCGGCCGGCAGACTCGTCGAAGGATCAGACTTATTTTCTTTTCGGACTAACCCAGCAGCAACTCAGCCGTACGTTATTTCCCTTGGGCGAAATGACCAAGCCCGAGGTCCGCGAGTTAGCTCACCAGCACGGGTTAGCGCTTGCAGCGAAACCCGATTCACAGGAAATCTGCTTTGTTCCCGGGGGCGATTACAAGCGCTTCATCGATGCATACCTGGCAGAAGAGGGCGCGACGCTTCCGGACACAGCCGGTGAACTGGTCACAACGAGCGGGGAAGTAATTGGTGAGCACGGCGGTATTCACAACTTCACGGTCGGGCAACGCAAGGGTCTGGGTATCGCTACTGGCTCGCCATTCTACGTACTGCAGATCAAGGGTGATTCACGTCAAGTGGTAGTCGGTGCGAGTGAGGATCTGTACTCCCAAACCCTGCGAGCGCACCGAGTCAATCTTATTGCCGTGGATGAACTACACGAACCGATGCGTGTAGCGGTGAAGATTCGCCACCGTCATGAGGCCGCGCCCGCTCTGCTCGAAAAGACTGGGGCTGACGAAGTGCTTGTCACTTTTGACCACCCGCAGCGCGCCATCACCCCTGGTCAGGCGGCAGTGTTCTACGATGGTGATGTTGTCGTGGCAGGCGGCTGGATTAAGTAGAGAACGCTCCGACTTCAACTTTCGGCATTATAGCCAGCGAGTTGTGAAAATATTTGCGTATGTTCGACCTAATGTAATGCTCTACACATATACCACAAGTAACTAATTCTAAATAACTAATCGTTTCACAACATCGTTGTACATCGCCTGCTCTGAATATCGCGAGCAACTTTTTCGGCCCGAAATAGCAACAGACTCCAAAGGGAGAACAGCCTCTATGAAGAAGATTCTTTTTGCAGGTCTAATCACAGCTTTGTTGACCGGAACTTCGTTGGCGCAAAGCTCGACGGAATCACAGACAAACGCGACAGCTTCGCAGAGCACATCGACTTCAGCAGCCCAGGCGGCAGATTCCACACAACTTGCCGCTGGCACAACCATTCGCGCCGAGCTGGCGAAAACAGTCGACGCAAAAAAGGCTAAGCAGGGCGACGAGGTCGTCGCCAAGACCAGCGATGACGTGAAGGCTAACGGGCAAGTCGTCATTCCCAAAGGCTCGAAGCTCATCGGGCACGTAACCGACGCTAAAGCGCGCACCAAGGGCGAGTCGGAATCGATGTTGGGAATTGCCTTCGATAAGGCAATCCTGAAGGGCGGACGAGAGATTCCGCTCAATGCCACCATTCAGGCGCTTGCCGCGCCCGCGCAAAACAATGCCGCCAATGAGGAACTGTCAACGCCACCATACGGCGGAGGCGGGGCTCCCAGTTCAGCGCCTGGGCGTCCCCAGGGTGGAATGAGCGGTGGCGTAGCACCGGTTGGTTCGGTGGCTGGGACGGCAACCAAAGCCGCCGGCGACGTCGGCAGCACTGCCGCCGGCACGGTAACCAATGCCGCGGGTGGGATAGCTGCTAACGGACAGCTTTCGGGGAATTCGCAGGGCGTGGTTGGAATCTCCGGTCTGTCGCTGAGCGCGGCAGCGGCCAACAATACACAGGGCTCGGTTATCACTTCGCAACAACGCAACGTCAAGCTGGATAGCGGAACCCAGATGATGCTGCGCGTGAACAGCAAGTAGTGTGAAAGGTAAGCGAAAACGAAAAGGCAGCGCTGCCTTTTCGTTTTGATGGAATTCTTCGCAGTTAGATGAACATTTCGTCCTGGGGTACACCCATTCCGTCGCCGGGCTGACGGCGGCGGCGTCCAATCAGAAACTCCAAGCCAGCGGTCACTCCGTGCATCACTCCGGAAACACGACGAAGCGGCGAAACCACGGTTTTGTGTACCATGTCGGTAGTTTCTTCCACTCGATCCATGGTCCGATTGACGAGTTCATCGGCGCGAATTATCTGCAAACGGGCGCGGTCGATCACGTCGCTGACAGTGGCGTCCACTCGCTCAAGTTGAGCTCGAAGCATGGCGGTGGAATGGCTGACATTTTCCGCGATCGATTCCACCTTAGGCCGAAGCTCAACTAACAGGGTGTGAGCGGCCTCTACTGTGGGCAGAGCTTTGGTCCTAACCTCGTTCGCGAGAACTTCCATCCGGGCGCTGGTCTTGCGTACTGACAAATAAAGAGCCACTAGTATAAAAGCCTGGATCACTACCGCAAAAGCGGTCAAGGCGATGAACGCGATCAAGAGGTTTACATTTTCCATAAGCTTAAACTCCGCAGGCTGCGCACCGAGTCACGCGCTTTGAATCAGGATCACAGGTTCTTCGGAGTTGCACCTTCGGTTGTCACTTCCTTATAGGCCTGGCGACCGGCTTCGTAAGCTGCGCGAAACTGTTCCTTTTGCTGATTCAGTACATCTTTGCCCTTGTCGACCCACTCAGTAGCGTGCTCTCGTGCCTCGCGGGCGCGGTTTCGCATGAATTCGCGGCTATCGTCGGCCTTAGCGCGCAACGCTTCCCGCATTTCACTGCCTGGACGGGGCGCGTACAAAACTCCAACCAGCGCACCCACTCCCAATCCGGCGAGGAACCAAACAAAATTATTGCCATCTCGATCCGACATAACCCTTTTCCTCCTGCAGTCTTCAATCTCGGATGGTAGCACCCGATCTGCGGAAATACAATTCGTTGCAGCCAGTTACAATGCGGTCGCAACGCAAATGGCCATCCTTTGAAAGATCGGCCGGATTCAACCTCGATGGCTTGAATCGCGGTATCCTGATGGAGATGCCAGCGAGATATTCCATGCCTAACCGCGGATTTACCCTGATCGAGTTGTTAATAGTAATCGCGATCATCCTAATCATCGCTGCCATTGCGATTCCCAATCTGTTGCACTCGCGGATCGCCGCTAATGAAGCATCAGCCGTGTCCTCGATTCGCAGCATAAACAGCGCGGAAGTCTCCTATCAAGCGGCATATCCCACCCATGGTTACGCCGCGAAGCTGGCCGATCTGGGCGGAGGTTCGCCGTGTACGCCGAGCCCGACTTCCGCTTGCCTGGTCGACCGTTTCCTGACGCGGGGAGTGAAAAGCGGGTACAACTTCGCCGCGACTGGGACGGATCGGGCCATCAATGGGATTTTAATGAACTACACTACTGGTGCGGCTCCCGTGGCTTATAACCAGAGTGGAATTCGCTGGTTCTGTTCGACGTCGGACGCGATCATTCGCTACAGCCCCAACGTCAGCCGCCGTACGACGCCTCCGAGTTCGACGGAGTGTCATTCGGCTTCGCCATTGGAGTGATGGATCTTTAGTCTTGACCCTTCGGATTTTCAACCGGACTTGTCGCGTGTGCCCACACGCGAGACAATGTCAGCCATAGCTGGAGGGTTCCTTTGTCCGATAGAAAGTACCGGCAGCATGGCTACCAGGATAGTGGTCATGAACCGCAAAAGAGAACTGAGAAACTCCCGAAACCAGAGACCTTCGGGCCCAAGGCTTTGCAGATGCCCGGAACCCGCAGCGTCTCACGCTGCAGCCAGTGCGGCACGTTGCTCCAGTCGATTGCGGAACCGGTTGGGCAATGTCCCAAGTGCGGCTTTGAATTGCATTCCTGCAAACAGTGCTCTTTTTTTGATCCTTCCAGCCGCTTCGAATGTACGCAGCCCGTTCCTGAGCGGATTCCGCGAAAAGATGCTCGCAATGGGTGTACGTTTTACGCTATCCGTGTCACTCGGGAAAAAGAGACCTCAGCCGGCGCCGGCCGCGTGACCGATGCGCGCGCCGCTTTTGACAATCTTTTCAAGAAATAAAATGCGCGTCGCGTTCACGGTTTCAGGGTGGGACGCAGCACGACTTCGCTCGCGAAAGATTGTGGCGCTTGCGTGACCAGCATTTGGACTGCGTGCGCGACGTCATCCGGTTGCAGCATCCTTTCGGGGTCCTTGCCTGGGTGAGGACTGAATTCGGTGTGCACCGAGCCGGGGCAAACCACCGAGACACGTATCTTGTGCGCGCGTAACTCCTCGGCGACGGAGTAGCTCAGCCCATTCAATCCCCACTTTGAGGCGGAGTAGGCAGCTCCATTCGGCAGAGCGTTCTTGCCTGCAATAGAAGAAATGTTAACGATGTGCCCGCCACCGGTGCGAATTATCAGGGGAGCGAAGCTGCGAATGCAGTAATACACTCCGCGCAAATTTGTGTTGAGGATTTGGTCCCAGATCTCCGGGGCGAGCTGATGCAGTGGGCCGCCAGCGCCTCCAATTCCTGCATTGTTAACCAGGATGTCTACCCTGGCGAACCTGCTGTCTACGTGCTTTGCCAGCAAGTTCACGGAGGAGAGGTCAGTGACATCGCATTCGACAATGTCGCTCTGGCCGCCTTCTTGAGCAATCGCCGCGGCGGTCGATTCCAAGCCGCCCCGCGTCCTGCCGGAGAGCACCGAGGTCGCGCCAAGGCGGGCCAGTTTACGCGCAATGGCAGCGCCAATGCCACGTCCAGCACCGGTTACGACCGCAATTTGTCCCGCGAGTGGTCGGGTTGTATCGGACATTGGATACTCCATCCTTGGATGATCTCACCGGGCCTCTCGGCAACCATCCTCGCATGTAATTTTCTGCATCTTATGTAGCTAGGCACTCAGTGCGGATGCTGGCTTGCCAGAAGGCAGAGCACATCCTTATAATCCGGCACACCGGAATTAGCGGATTGGCCGCTTTCACGTTGTTGGGCGGCGTTCAGTTTCCGGGACCTGTCGCATGAGCGTGAGCTGCGCTCGTGTATGAAGGCTTGGGCGCGTGAGTTCGAGCAGGCCTGAGTGAGTCGTCGCAATTTTCCCGAAAGCTCAAGGAGCCATACTGATGAAGAAAATACTGGTGACGATTGTGCTTGGGTTTGCTGTAGTGGCAAGCGGTCAGACCACATCGCAACAGGCGCCGGCGCAACCGGCAACTCCTCCGCAGCAACCCGCCGGCCAAGCCCCTGCTGCAAAGCCCGGACAGCAACCCGCGCAGGCGGGACAACAGCCGGCCCAGCCTGCACAAGCTGGACAGACTGCCCAACCCGGCCAACCTGCCGCCCCCCAGCAGAAAAAAGAAATCAAAGATCCGGCGGAATATAACGCTTACATGGGCGCCGTTCAACAGTCTGATCCAAACGCCAAAATCAGCGGTTTGGAAGCCTTCGTCACACAGTACCCCAACAGCGTGATGAAGGAAGACGCGTTGGAAGCGCTGATGGGCGCCTACCAACAAGCGAACAACGCCGCCAAGATGGCAGATGCCGCCCAGCGATTGTTGCAGGCGAATCCATGCAATCTGCGCGCTCTCGCGCTATTGGCATACACTAAGCGGGCAGCGGCGGAAGCGAACCAGAATCCACAGCAGAACCTGACGGAAGGTGCCCAGTACGCAGAAAAAGGACTGCAATGCTTACAGTCGGCGACTAAACCGGAAGGAACTTCAGATGCCGATTTCGAAAAGTTCAAGAAGCAGACGAGCGGAATCTTCAATGGTGTCGCTGGCATCGCTGCATTGCAGTCAAAGGATTATGCGAAAGCACAAAAATACTTGCGAGCGTCAGTAGAAGCGGATCCCAACAATCTGCGCGATGTCTATCCCCTGGCGTTGGCGTACTTAACGGCAACGCCACCTGATTCTTTGAACGGTCTCTTCTTCATCGCCCGAGCCGCGAATCTGGCCGCCGGATCACCGGCCCAGGCTCAGATTATGACCTACGGCCAAAAGCAGTACACCAAGTACCATGGTTCAGACCAGGGATGGACCGACGTGCTGGCACAGGCAAAGGCCAATCCCTTGCCACCTGCCGGTTTCAGCATCACGCAGTACGTGCCACCTACCCCTGCGCAACAGGCTGCCGAGCTCGTAAAAACCAAGCAGCCCAAGGACATGAGCTTCGGCGAGTGGGAGCTTGTGCTTTCCGCCGGCAAGCCGGAGGATGCCGCCGCAGTGTGGAATGCAATCAAGGGCGTCCCGCTGCAGATGCAAGGTCAGGTCATCAAAGCGAGTCCGACGAAGCTCGAGATCGCGGGCAGCGTGGATGATATCGATCAGAAGCGCGCTGACATTATTCTGACGATGAGCGGTGCCATACCTCCTCGCATGATGCCAAAGGAGGGCTCCAGCCTCGACTTCGAGGGCGTTCCTGTCTCTTACGAACCCAGCCCGTTCGTGATGACAATGGAGAAAGGAGCTTTGCTTACGAAGAAAGCCCCGGCGCCGGCGAAGAAGCCAGCGGCGCGACGTCGCCGTCCAGCATCACAATAATTCTCTGCAATGCGGCGGAAACGAAGGCAGCCTGATTGGCTGCCTTCTTGCCTTGTGGTTTGGCAGGTGATCCTATCGCGCGACTTTCCGTTCCAGGAAAGCCGGCCGGGCACTGCGAGGCGGACGCCTGGTGCCGTCGCGCAACTGTCGCACGTCAATTTTCAATTCAGAGATAGTTCGACTGAGGGTGTTGCGGTGCATGCCGAGTTCGCGCGCGGCGCGGCACTGGTTACCCTTATTTTCCTGGAGCACCGTGAGGATGAAGCGCTTCTTGAATTCGCGTACTGCTTCGGAGTAAAGAATGTTGCTCTTGTACATCTGCATGATGAGGGCTTCAAGCTGATCTTTCACGGCGATCTCTCTTTCTTCCAGCGTTTAGTAACAGCCATTTTGAATGTCTAGTGCGCCGCCGCCGGTTTTGACGCGGTAGGAGGTTGCGCTTGGTGCTCTTTCCGCAGCAAATCTAACCCTTGATAAAAACGCCCCCGCAATTCCGAAGGCGCCGCCCAGATAGCGGCACGACCTAGCACCAGAAAATAAGGCGCAAATTGTGATCCTTCCAGCCATTGCGAAGTGGGCGTGAAAGCAGTCATTCCCATGAGGATCACCGCTACCATCAATGCACCTCGCAACACACCGAAGGCAGCACCCAGACTGCGGTCGAACCAACTAAGCCCGGCTTCTTTGACCGCCCAGCGCACTACCCGGCCGATGATGCCGGCCAGCACCACGAGCGCGATAAAAATAATCAGGAAACCCGCAATATCCCCTAACCACGGGGACTTTAGATGTGGCGCGAACCACGCCGCCAACCGGTGATACTGCCAGGCCGCCAAGAGATATCCGACGACCAGGCCAGCCACTCCGAAGGCGGCGTGAAAAAAACCTTCCGAGGCGGCCTGTAATACCGAGATCAGAATGATCGCCAGGACCGCCCAATCCGCACCACTCATGGAGCTATTCTCCTGGCGGAGTCGATCACACTTCCAACTCGCGTCCCGTGAGCTGCCGGTATGCCGCGAGGTATTTTTCGCTGGTTCTGCGAGCCACCTCCTGGGGGAGCGCAGGCGCGGGGGGCTGCTTGTTCCAACGAATTTGCTCGAGGTAGTCCCTTACATACTGTTTATCAAACGAGTCCTGGGCTTTCCCTGGTTCATATTTGTCTGCCGGCCAGAAGCGTGAGGAATCCGGCGTGAGCACTTCATCTCCTAGCGTGACGCCGAGCGGGGTTCGTCCAAATTCAAACTTGGTATCCGCAATAATGATGCCTCGCTGGCGGGCGTAGTCCGCTGCCGTTTTGTAGAGATTGAGGCTGATGTCTCGCAATTCCCGGCTCAGCTCCGGCCCCGCGCGTTTGCACATCTCTTCAAAGGAAATGTTCTCGTCGTGGCCGCTGGTGGCCTTAATGGCGGGGGTAAAGATCGGCTCCGGCAAAGCATCAGACTCGCGCAGTCCTTTGGGCAACGCAATCCCGCAGACGCTTCCATTGGACTTGTATTCCTTCCAGGCTGAGCCGGAAATGTAGCCGCGCACCACGCACTCGATAGCGAACATATCGGCGCGCATCACCAGCAGGGAACGTCCGCGCAACTGGTCGGCGTATTTGCTCAGGCTGCCAGGGTAACGATTGACGTCGGCCGTGATGAGATGATTGGGAACGATGTCCTTCAAAAAATCGAACCAGAAAAGCGAGAGTTGCGTCAGTACGCGACCCTTGTGCGGAATACCGGTTACCAAAACGTAATCGAATGCCGAGATGCGATCCGTGGCCACGAACAGCAGGCGCTCGTTGTCCACACGATACACGTCCCTGACCTTGCCACTGGCGTAAAGTTCAAGTTCGGGGAAGTCAGTCTGCAAAATGACGGTGTCGAGGAGTTGGGAAGTCATGAGGAAATTTTACAGGCAAAAATCGTGGCGTATTCTAGCTGGCCAGAAATATTTGTCAACGGTTAAGTAGGGCCCTGGGAAAAATCCGGTATTCACAAATATGAAAAAAGTTGACATCGGGGTGATACGCGGAGATTGCCTGTCCGGCGCGACTTTCAGCGGCAAATCGTTGTGGAAAAACTGAGGACATCAGAGGATCAAAAAGCATTCATCTTACATCGCGTCTCTACCCAGGCCGTTTGAGCGGGCAAAGTGCCATACTGATCATTAGCTGCTGACCATCGGACCTAAGCAGTTGCACCGAAGCGTACTGACACCAGCTTCGAAACTCCGGGCTCCTGCATCGTCACCCCATAAAGTACAGGGGCGATGCTCATTGTCCTCTTGCTGTGGGTGATGAGCACGAACTGGGTCTGCACACTCATCTCTTTTACGAGGTCAGTGAAGCGGGCAATATTAGCTTCGTCAAGCGGAGCATCCACTTCGTCCAGAATGCAGAATGGGCTGGGCTGGTATTGGAAGATGCCCACCAGCAAGGCCAGCGCCGTAAGCGCTTTCTCGCCGCCGGAGAGCAGCAGCACGTTTTGCAGCTTCTTGCCAGGAGGCGATGCGACTACGTCAATGCCGCTCTCCGCGCTGTTTTCCTCATCGGTCAAGCGCATAAATGCTTGTCCGCCACCGAACAATTTGCGGAAGGTGGCTTGGAAATTGTCGTTGATCTTGTGGAACGCTTCTTCGAATTTCTGACGTGAGAAAGTATCGATTTCCTTAATCGTAGCCTGCGTATTTTCAATGGACTCAAGCAGATCCTTGCGCTGCGTTTCAAGGAATTGGTGGCGCTCGGCACTTTCCTTATACTCTTCGAGTGCCATCATGTTGACCGGGCCCATCGCATCCAGCCGAATGCGCATCTCACGATAGATCTGGTCTTCGATCGCCAGTTGCTCCCCGCTGGCAATTGCTATGGTGGTGTCGGCCATGAGTTCATGCCGCTGCACGCCAAGATCGTTCAGGCAACTTTCCGCCATGTGCTGCGCGTCGGATTGTAATTTGGCCGCGCTGGCTGAGAATTCCCCCCGACGATCGCGGGCCTGATCCAGTAACTGACGGGCGCCGCGCAGCATTTCGTCAATTTCTGCCTTCCGTGCTCGGAGTTGCTCTGACTCGAATTGCAGCAATCCGTCGCGTGCTGCCGCCGTGTTCCGCTCAGATTCCAAGTCGAGTAACTGCCCCGAGAGTTCCTGATTTTCTGTTTCGCGCTGCAGCTTTTCGGCAGCGGCGGACTCGATCTGTATGCGCAGTGCACTTACTCGCTCGCGCATTTCGGAAACTATGGCTTCGATCCTCTCCATTACGGCGGCGGCCGAGCGGTGCCGCTCTTCGAGAGCCGCCACACGCGCTACGTGTTGCGATTTATTCTGGGCTGCCAGGTCGCGGCGTTCCTTTAAGTCTGCCAGACGTTGGTGAGCACTGGTCATCTGTCCTTCGAGTTCGACCCGCTTTTGCTCGAAAGCAGAGATGTCAGCCTGACGCGCGTTGATTAGTTCTTGTTGATCGGCTCGTTCAGAAGCGAGCCGTTGGAGTTCCTGCTGGCTAGTGCGCAAGCGCTCGCTCACGCGGCCCATCTCAGCGTCGAGCTGTTGCAACATGTGGCCCGACGTCATCGCCTGTTTCTCGGCGGCGAGTTTCTCGCCTTCCAGGCGATCGAGCCGGGAAGCAAGTTCCTTGATTTCACGGCCCAACGTTAAGGCACGAATGCCCTCGTCACGCAATGCACGCTCCAATTCCTCCAGCAGCCGCGCTATTTCGCGCAATTCGCGCTTCATGGAAAGCGGGCCTTCAGCCCGCTGTTTGCCACCTGTCACAGTGACGTTGTGGAAGCATTCGCCGGAATTGGAAAGAAAGAATGCATCCGGATTCATCAGCGCCAGCTCGCGCGCGAAACCCTGATCGGCGACGATATATCCGTCCCGAAGCTTGGGAAGAATCACTTCCAGGGACTTGCCGAAACCGTTCAAAACTCGAATCGTGTGCTTCAACGGGAGAATGGATTCTGATGGCAGCGCCGATTGCGCGCTCTCATCCACTACGAACGAAAACTTTGCCTGTGAATCGTCAGGATGTACCAGGAAGGTCGCGCGTCCGTCCACATCCGTGCGCAAAAGGCGCAGGCCCTCGTCCGCGGCATCCCAGGATTTCACCACAATGTAGTTCAATTCATCACGCAGAAAATCCTCAACCACGCGTTCGTAGCGCGGCTCGACCTCAAGAAAGTCGGCCAGCACACCGGCCGGAGCGTGCCCGCCCTGCATGCATCCCGACTGGAAAAGTCGCCGAACGCACTCCGTGGAGTAGCCGTGCTCGGCAATGACCGCTTCGAGTGATCCCTTTTTCCCCAATGCAGACGCGTATTCCGCCCGCAGGCTGTCGAGGCGGTTCTTAACTTCGACTTCCTCCTGTCGCTTCGATTCCAACAACTGCCGTATTTCAGTGATCTCGTCGGTTAATCCATTGACGCGCTGCGATACCGTTTCAAATTCCAGCGCAAGCTGTCCGCGTTGCCCGCCAAATGCCTCGACCTGAGAGTTGGCAGTGCCAATTTCATTCTGTAAACGCTGCGCCTCTCGGTCCACCGCGGCAAGCCGCTCTTCGGCTTGCGTAAGTTGGTTGCGAACATCGGACGCAGACGCAACCGCCTGCATCACCGCCACACGGCACTCTTCCTGCTCACGCTCCAGAGATGCCAGTTCATTCGCAGCGTTGACCACCGCTTGCTGGCAGAGAGCCATTTCGCTTTGCGCGGCGCAAAGATCGGCAGCAGCTGAGTCCAATATCTGACGATTGGAATCCAGTTCTTCTTCGAGCGCCGTCAGACGGTGCTGGCTTTGCGATAATTCGGAGTTCGCTGCGTCCGCTCGCACCACAAGTTCGGTGCGGCGTTCTTCATTGGTGCGCCGGCGAGCCTGTGAGCGATCGCTCTCAATTGCAATCTGGTTCAACCGCTCGCGATTTTCACGGAGCTCGGTTTCAATCTCGTATCCCCGCTGCGTCCGCTCGCTGTGCTCGGCCTCGAGTTGTTGCACATTTTCTGTCTGCTGCCGAATCTCCTCAGAGATGCGATTGAGCTGAGCGTCCAGTTCGGCACTTTCCTTATCCAGTTGCACAAACTTGCTGGCCAGCACAATGCGAAGTTTCGCGCGCATTTCGTCGCGCAACCTGCCGTAACGCTCGGCTTTTGAAGCTTGGCGCTTCAAGGAGTTCATCTGCCGCGTGACTTCTTCGAAAATATCATTCACGCGCGCGAGGTTCAGCTTGGCATCTTCCAATCGCGCCTCTGCCAGTCGCTTCTTGGTCTTGAATTTCGTGACCCCTGCGGCTTCTTCAATAATGGCGCGGCGGTCGGTAGGACGGCTGCTCAGGATTTGTCCTATGCGCCCCTGCTCGATCAATGCATACGACTCAGGCCCCAGGCCTGTGCCCATGAACAGTTCCTGGATGTCACGCAGGCGGCACAGCTTTCCATTCAGCAGATATTCGCTGTCTCCCGATCGGAACAGCCGTCGCGTGACCACGATCTCGCCCGCGCGAAACTGCTGCTGGTTGAATTTCCTCCGCCGGATCTTCAGAACAACTTGCGGACCAACGACATTGTTCGAACCCTCGACAACCCTTGGGCCGGCATCTTCGCTCCCGAGGCCATCTTCGCCCGCCGACACCTCCTCTATTTCCTCGGCTACTCCCTCCTCAATTACTCCGGGCTGAGCTTCTTCTACCAGTCGCTCCGTTTCTTCCGCCGCCTTGGCTCGCACTTCAGCCTCGTCCCAGTGCTCCGCGGATTCGGGCATGTCATCCTGGATTACGATTTCGGTAGGCTCGCTGGCATCCGGACCTTGATAGACTTCGGGATCGAGCAGCGTCAGCGACACTTCTGCCATGCCCGTGGGTTGGCGGTCGCGAGTGCCGGCGAAGATCACATCTTCCATGCGTGCGCCGCGCAGCGACTTGGCGGATTGCTCCCCCAATACCCACGAGATGGCATCCGCGATATTGGACTTGCCGCAGCCATTTGGTCCAATGATGGCTGCCACACCGTCACCGTGAAACTTCAACTCGGTGCGGTCGCAGAATGACTTGAACCCAAGAATTTGAAGCTTTTTCAGTTTGAGCAACTTAATACTCCTTGCGCTGGCCAGGCGCGCGATGCAGTAACTAACCAGATTCCTTCGGCTCGTAACATCTCCAGATTGACCCTCATCAACTCGTCGCCTTTTGGCAAAGCCCTCCCCTTTTCCAGTAAGAGGCACGGATTCCAGCTACTGTAAAGGTGAAATCGGGCCCGGGTCAAGCACGAAAACACTATATATGGTGTGGCCATCACAATCAGCGCATTGTATTGCACAGACAATGTAGCGAAGGCAGCCAAAATACGTGTATTCGTTTGGATGAGGAAAAGAGGCAGGAGAAGTCGCGAGAGCGCAATTACTTTAGCTTAGGCAAACACGCGAAGCAATCAACAAAAACAGAAGCTGTAATATTACGGCCCGGCTTTGATCAAACAAAAAGGGTGGAAGCCCAGGGGCAGCGTACCCCTTTTTTCACCTGGGATTGAAAAAGCTACCCCGCGCCGCCCACCTTCTCGAAGAAGGTACAGATGGTCTCGATTCCGCGATAGAAATTAGGAATGTGGAACTTCTCATTGGGCGCGTGCAGATTGTCATCTGGCAATCCGAATCCCATCATCACACTTGGAATCTTGAGTACGTCCTGGAAGTCGGTCACGATCGGAATGGAACCGCCCGAGCGGATGAAAACCGTCTCCTTCTTGAATACATCATGCAGCGCCTCGGTCGCCGCCTTGATGTACTTATTGTCGGTTCCCACAACACACGCGGGGCCCTTGCTCCATACTTTGATCTTTATGTCGATTCCCCTGGGAGTAATCTTCTTTATATAGTTGCTGTACTTCTTAAGAATGTCCTCAGGATCCTGCTTTGGCACCAGCCGCATCGAGACTTTGGCCGCTGCGCGCGCGGGAATCACCGTCTTAGCTCCGGGAGCGGTGAAGCCGCCCGGCATGCCGTGTACTTCCAGCGTGGGACGCGCCCATAGCCGGTAGAGCGTCGGGTACTCGCGTTCCCCGATGAGCGTTGTGGAACCCACCTCGGCCTTGCGGAAGGTTTCATCCTTGAACGGCAACCGCTTCCAGGCTTTGAGTTCGTCTTTGGTCGGTGCCTTCACATCTTTGTAAAAACCGGGAATTAGAATGCGCCCCTTGGCATCCTTTAGCTTGCTGATGACTTCGATCAACCCGAAAAACGGATTCGGCGCCGCCCCTCCGTACATTCCCGAATGCAGATCGGTTTTCGGACCTACCGCTTCGAGTTCCGTGTAGACCAGTCCTCGCAAGCCAACGCACAGAGTGGGAAGATCGGGCGCGAACAGCTCGGTATCACAAACCAGCGCGAAATCGGCCTTCAGCTTCGTCTTCTCTTTGCGGACGTATTCGGCAATCGATTCGCCGCCCACTTCTTCTTCGCCCTCGATGATGACTTTCACATTCAGCGGCAGCTTACCGTGGTGCGACTTCATCAGCGCTTCAAAAGCCTTAACCTGCATCCAGAGCTGGCCTTTATCGTCCACCGCGCCGCGGGCATAGATATTGTTGTTGCGCTCGGTGGGCTCAAATGGTGGAGATATCCATTCATCCAGCGGATCGGGTGGCTGCACATCGTAATGCGCGTAACAGAGAACGGTCGGCTTGCCCGGTGCATGTAGCCAGTCCGCGTACACGAGCGGATGGCCTTTGGTAGGCACGATCTGTGTATTTTCCAGTCCAATGCGTCGCAGCTCATTAGCAACGTATTCCGCCGCTTTTTGGACATCCGATTTGTGTTCCCGCAAAGTACTGATACTTGGAATGCGTAAAAAAGTCTTCAGCTCACTCAAAAATCGCTGCTGGTTATCGCGGGCATAATTGACTGCCGGGGAAGCCATATTCGTGTCCTTTTCTCGCGGACGGAGCGCGCTTTCGTGACCTGCGGTCAAACCGTATCAAATCGTTAGTATAACTGAATTGCAGCGCGACCAATCCGTGCGACGGAGCGCTATGTACCGCGGAAAGCCCATGTTCAGGCGAGCGCTGAAGGAAAACGCCCACTCTCACGACGGGGGATTTATCTTTACAGGCGCAAAGCTTTCGCTATGCCGCTCGAGTTGCGAAGCGCGCGACGGAGAACGCCGAAATGTCATAGTCAATCTTCCCACCCATAACTACCTGCGCCATTAGCTGTGCTGTCACCGGCGCTAGCAGAATCCCATCGCGAAAGTGACCCGTGGCAACATAATAGCCCGCCACGGAGGTAGCACCCAGAATCGGCAGATCATCCGGGGTTCCTGGTCGCAACCCCGCCCAATCTTCGAGGATTCGTGCCTGCGCCAACTCTGGAATCAGACCGACAGCCGCCTGATGCAGCCGGTGAATCGTATCGGGGTCAGTGCGTTTATCGAATCCAGCCTCTTCGACCGTAGCACCGATCAAAATTCGTCCATCGCTCCGCGGCACCAGGTAAATCTCAGGTGCTCGCACCACATGGCGCAATAGCGTACGGGACGGTGCGGCCACGGCGAGCATCTGTCCTCTCACTGGACGTGTGGGAAAGCGAGCCGGCCCAAGCTGTCCCGACCACGCACCCGCACAATTCACCACAATCGGCGCGCTGAAAGATGTCTTGGCTGCGCTCACCCCAATCACTCGTCCGTCCGCGAGATCGACCGAGGCCGCCGGGTCGCCAGAGGAGAAATCAACCTCGCGATGCTTGGCTGTCTTAAGCGCAGCTTTCACCAGCGCACGCGGATCCACGCTGCGTTCTTTGAGATAAATCGCCGCGTCGTTCCGCGTCGGCGCCAGAGCCGGTTCTAATTTTCTGGGATTCTGAAGCGCATCGCCCGCAACGTCGGCCGGTCGCTGCCCTTGCCGAGTACTCGAAAAGAGAATCGTGCCTTCCGATCGCAGATCCACGCGTACGCCCGATTCATTTTCCAGTTCGTGAACGAATTCGCGGTACATGCGAGCGCTGGCCGTAGCTAACGTTTGCAACGCAGCGGGAGTCTCCACCCCGCAATCCACCAGCATGCCGGCCGCTGCATGCGATGCCTCACGCCCGGGCTCTCCTTTTTCAACCACCAATACGCGCGCCCCACCTTTGCGCAACGCGATCGCCAGCGATAGCCCAATAATGCCGCCGCCAACGATGATGACGTCGTAGCTTTTCACAACAACATTGTAAAAGACGGCGGTCGAGCGAACTCGGTTGACAGCCCGCCGCCTGCAATTTAGAGTGCCCGCCAACCCGCCACACATTCTGCTGGAGGAATACAAGTTCGGGAGAACAAAAAATGCGAACCGTCGTCTGCATCATCGGTCTTACGCTATTCAACTGCGCCACACGAGCGCAGATCGCGACCTCGTTAGCGCCTGAAGTTCGTGAATATGTGAAGGTAGACGCACCCGTGGTGGCCCTAGTCCATGCTCGCCTGATCGACGGTACCGGATCAGCAGCCCGTGACCAGCAGACTGTTGTCATACGCGAGGGAAAGATTTTATTCGTTGGTCGTGATGGTGACCCACCCCTACCTCGTGATGCAAGAGTTCTTGATATGAACGGACGCACAGTAATTCCCGGCCTGATCGACATGCACGGTCACATGTTCTATACCGCGGGGAATGTCTTCACTAAGGATGGCAAGCTGGCCCCCGGCGGCATCACCCTCAACGAAATGGTTTACAGCTATCCCCGACTCTACCTGGCTGCCGGAGTAACCGCCGTGCGCACCACTGGCAGCATCGAACCCTACACCGACTTGAACCTCAAGAAGTGGATTGACCAGGGAATGATTCCCGGCCCCAAAATGGATGTGACTAGCCCTTACCTTGAAGGTCCGGGCACGATGTTTCCGCAAATACACGAACTCACCGGCCCGGACGACGCGCGAAAGACCGTCGCATACTGGGCCGATGAAGGCGTCACATCCTTCAAGGCTTACATGAACATCACGCGCGCCCAACTCAAGGCCGCCATTGACGAAGCGCACCGCCGCAATTTGAAGGTTACTGGTCATCTCTGCTCGGTGACATCACGCGAGGCGGCAGATCTGGGCATCGATAATCTTGAGCACGGCCCTTTGGTCGTCGATACCGAACTGGTGCCGAACAAGATTCCCGACAAGTGCCCGCCGTTCGCCGACATGCTGGCCGCGCAAGCCAATGCCGACGTAAACGGTCCGGTCGTGCAGCAGATCATGCGCGATCTCATTCAACGGCACGTAGCCGTGACTTCGACATTGTCGGTCTATGAACTCGACATTCCCAGTCATCTGCCATTGCGCAAAGAAGTTCTCGACGCCATGTTGCCCGAATCCCTCATCAGCTACCTGACGTTGCGAAATAATGCCGGCAAAGATCCGCACTGGCTCATGCGTTTTCAGAAGGAAATGCAGTGGGAGCGCGCATTCTACACAGCCGGGGGAACTCTCCTGGCGGGCAGCGACCCCACGGCTGTCGGCTACGTCGTGGGCGGCGACCTGGCAGGCTACGGTTTTCAGCGCGAGTTGGAACTTCTGGTCGAAGCGGGTTTCACTCCATTAGAAGCGATACACATCGTGACCGCTGGAAACGCGGCGTTTCTCGGTCAATCCGAACGCATGGGAACCATCGCCCCCGGCAAACAGGCGGACCTCGTCGTTATCAACGGCGATCCCTCGACGAATATTTCTGACATTGAAAAAGTCGAGATCGTCTTCAAAGATGGAGTCGGATACGACCCAATCAAGTTGCAGGAAGCCGTACGTGGGATGGTCGGCCTGAGATGAGGTCAGGCATTCGATTCGCCGCAAAACGAAAGCGAGACCCAGACTTGCTTGTCCGAACCAGCTGGAGAATCGACGAGTGAGCGGAATCTCTTGTGGTTGAGGGCTCGTTTGAAGGAGTCCACATACTCTTGCCACGCCCCATTACCTTTAGACGAACACTTCTGGATAGCAGGAGTCCCGCTGCTGCCCACATATAATCCGCTCAGGTGCGAACAAACCACTTAAAACAATCTAACGGTATGAAGCAAAACGACACTGCGGCGTCGCCGCTGTGGGTCTACAACCAGTGGCTCGATCTGATCGTCGGCTGCGGCGCCTGGTCCGCACCGCTGCTGCTGTTGGCGTATTTCACCGCTGCTTCGAACGTCGTGATTTGGTCAGCCGGCTTCTACGCGCTTGCGCTATTTTTCAACTACCCGCATTACATGGCGACGATATACCGCGCCTACCATCGTGCGGAAGACGTCCGCAAATACCGCATCTTTACCGTCCATATCACCGCGATCGTTGCGCTTACTCTGCTGTTGTCACACTTCTGGTTTCGCGCCCTGCCATTGATCTTCACGCTCTATCTGACTTGGAGCCCCTGGCATTACAGCGGACAGAACTACGGCTTGTTCATGATGTTTGCGCGCCGCGCCGGAGCCAAGCCAACCACTGCCGAAAAACGCGCGCTTTACGCTGCATTTCTCATTTCTTACGTGATTCTTTTCCTGAGTTTTCACACTGGCAGTTCTAACGATCCACTTTTTCTTTCACTGGGAATTCCGGGAAGGCCGGCCTCGTTCGTGGCCAGCGCCTTAGCGGTCGCATTCGTCGCACTCTCGGTATTCGGCTTGGCGCGATTGCAGGAGCAGGTTGGCTGGCGTCCGCTGTTGCCGGCACTGACGTTATTCTCCACCCAGTTTGTCTGGTTCCTGTTGCCGACAATGCTTTCCATGGGCGAGGGCATGCGAATCCCGCAGAGCCGCTACAGTACCGGTGTGCTCGCCGTGATGCATTCCGCGCAGTATCTCTGGATTACAAGTTATTACGCGCGGCGAGAAGCCGATGCCGAAGGCGTCTCGCGTTGGCGTCCATTTGGTTATTTTGCAATCCTCGTCGCCGGAGGCATTGCCCTCTTTGTCCCCGGACCGTGGCTTGCCAGCCATGTTTTCCACTATGACTTCACCGCCAGCTTTCTGATTTTCACCGCCTTGGTCAACATCCACCACTTCATCCTCGATGGCGCCATCTGGAAATTGCGTGACGGTCGCATCGCCGCGCTTCTTCTGAATTCGCAGGAACGCATTTCGCATGCCGCAACTAGGACGACTAGCCG
>QIAP01000058.1:39918-55920 GCA_003225075.1 Acidobacteriota bacterium
GCTCTGCAGAACGACGATTTGAAGGATCTGCAGCGTGCCGCTGCGCTAGGTTCGTACGACACATCGCTCGAAATGCGGCTCGCCCGCAAAGACTTGGAAGCAGGGAATCCGGAGGGTGCCGTGGCCGCATGGAAGCAGGCCATTCGGGCCAATGCCTCCGACCCCGCACCCCGACATGCTTTGCTCAAATATCTGATCGAGCAAAACCGTTTTCAGGAAGCCTACGACCTAACCAACGATTCATTAAAGCATCTGCCCAAGGACTCGAACCTGCTCGTGGATCGCGGAATTCTCGCCGCGCAACTCAACCACCCCGAGGATGCTCTACAGAGCTGGAAAAATGCTATCTCAGTCGATCATGCTCAAATGAACGCCTACCTTTATCTGGCAGGAGAGTTACAACGCGAAAGTAAGCCGTCCGAAGCAATTCCGTACTACATTTCATTTCTCGAAGTTGTCTCCAAAGCCAGTCTGAATGATCGTCCTCCCGCCCGCACCATCATCGTGGCCGCCCTGAAATTGGCCGAATGCCAGATGCAAACTAGCCATCTGGAACCAGCATTGAAGGCTTATCAGCTCGCAGCAAAGATTGCCGCTGAAACTAATGAGACAAAACTGGAAAGCCTGGCCAGCATAGACGAAGCCGCGCTCCAGGCCAGCATGGGGAACGTGTCAGGCGCGTTGCACCTTTATCAGCATGCCCTCAAGCTCGACGCAACGTCCGGCGACCGCCACGCCGAAGCTGCCGATTGGTACGCCTATGCAATGTTCTTGCGTGACGCCAAGTTTCCCAGCCGCCTCGCATATGCCTGCCTGTTGAAATCGGAATCGCTGATGAAGTCGCAAAATGCTCCCGAATTGCAAACCGTTTCCCAGGCTCGCTTGGACGCCGAAAAGAATATGGAGAGCAAACAACGGAAAGCTTCCGCATTACAGCCCGCCGAATTGCGCCACAATCTTCAACCTGCGATCGAGGAAGCCCTCTCGTTAACCAGATAGTTACGGCCTTTCGCTCAATTTGCCATCCATTTGCCATCTATAGCAACCGCAACTAGCTCCAGAGATATACTTCAACCATCACATTAGATGATTCGTTCGATGGCGGACTAACTATAGCAATTTACGCCCGTGCCGAGACACCGATTTCTACGATTGTCCTTTGGTGCACCTGTCCCACTCGTGTAATCTTGCCGTTAGAACGCGGCCGATTTCACCGCGGTGAAGGCTTCGGCATCCAAAGCAACTCCAAGAAAAAATCATGACCACCGGAAAGCGAGTTCTCTGCATTGACGATGAGCACTCGGGCTTGATGATCCGTTAAATATTGCGAGGCCTTCCCTTCCGCTACTCGCCGTCCAAAGTCTGCGCCGCGATCAAGCAAACCAACCGGCGCACGCCTGTCATTATGTTGACCGCCTACTCAAGTGCCTTTGCGGCCGTCTCCAAAGTCGTGGACGCGTTCATCGAGAAAGGCCAGGATCCAACCGTTCTATTGCGAAGGCTCGAATCGCTTATTAATCTTCGCAGCCATATTCATCCCGAACTGCGCTCAGAGTACGTAATCTTCGCCGACTCATCACGCCACTACTTGGATTGTTCCGATGGGGTCTGCCAACTTCTTGGTTACAGCCGCGCCGAAATTCTGAACCTTTCGGTTGAAGACATCAGCTATCGCAGCCAAGACGTGATCACCTTGTTCGACGAGTATCGGCAACGTGGAAAATTGGACGGGGAATACGTCTTGCGACACAAGAATGGACAGCCCATACGGATCACCTACCGTTCGTTTGTTTTCCCCGACGGCTGTATGGCAGCAGTCTGGCAACCCATAAAGAAGTAGAAAACTGAGACGATGGAACGACGCGGCCCTGATGGGTGGCCCACCTGTCCGCTCGCGCAACGATGAAGCGGGTGCCCCATCTCGCCGCGTCCTTTGCGGCAGGGTGGGGCTTTTGACTTTTCGATCATCGCGCGGTTTTCGAGACACGGGATTCCCACGAACGCCACGCTACGGTACTCAAGCCCCGAATCTTTCGGCGGCACGAGCTTTCGCTTTTGCGGCCTCTTCTTCGCGATTCTTCGGAGGCGCATTGGTTTCGAGCGAACGGAGTAAGCGAGTCGAGATGCCAGCGACTTCCTCGACCGCAGCCAGAAACGAGGCTTCGTTTGCCTTCGACGGCTTGTTAAAGCCCGTGATTTTTCTCACAAACTGGAGCGACGCCGCTCGAACCTCCTCGTCGGTGACCGGCGGATCGAAATTGAAAAGGGTTTTGATATTCCTGCACATGAAAGACGTCCTCAACCTAATCTTAACAATCCTGGGGCGCTGGGACCTTTCGCTCATACCCGGGCCGGGTGCCCATCCTCGCCACGTTCTTTACGGCAGGGTGGGGACTTTGACTTCTGTCGACATATGAATCCCACCTTTTCCAGAGAACGCAATAGGTGGGCCGCCCGCCAGGGTAAGTGCTGCCCCGGTGTCCCAGGTTCGCCCCCGGTTTTGCGCACTAACCTGGGTGACGCTATACCTCAATCCCGCGCGGGTGCAAGTTCAGGTCATTGAAACGAATGGGAAGGGCACGACTTTAGTCGTGGCCATTGAGCTCTCACGCGCATTCGGCTTTAGCCGCTGAGGGGGGCAGGGCGGGCGGCCTACCGGTCCGCTCGCATAACTACGAACCGGGTGCCCCATCCTCGCCGCGCTCTTTGCGGCAGGGTGGGGCTTTTGACTTTCCAAGTACCATCCTAAATCCGGCGTAATTGCGAAGCGCGAGTGCCTCACTTTTCAAACGGTCAAGACGCTCGCGTCATTGAGATCTTTCAGCGCTTGTTGTCCTTGGAACCATTTAAAGAGGAAGAACGCGTGGACCCCGAATGCCCACAATGAAAACATGGCGATGAGGACGATCATGTCAGCCCCATACAGAACCATGCCAGCCAGGAAGGCCCAACGACGGCCGCTGCGTGCGGCAAATCCCAGCACTAACACGGCAAGCAACCACGTCGCCGCCGCGCTGTACATCGCGACAGGATAAAGTTGACCGAGTGGCCTGCCATAAAAGCTCAGAAGGTCAATCGCACCGATGCTGACAAGAATGTTCAACCGCACCGGAAGCAGACCGGTGCCGAGCGCAGCCAGACCCGCAGCCCAGAAAAAGTAGTTCGCATCGCTTCGGCTGTCGTCGCGCAGATCGGCGCGCCGCTGCTCCTCAGCGGCCTTGTACTCGTTATCCGTTCGACCCGCACCAACATTCAATGTTTCCATAGGGAGCCACCGGGTTATTGATTGCGCACTGAGTCTAAACGCGAACGGGTTGGGTGACTACATCTTCGCCGGAAATAACTCGGCGGGGGTCCTATACCATTTGCGTCGTGCACCAAGGTGATCCCCAACTCTCGCATCGGAGACTCTAGACTCGCCAAAATAGAGATCTGCATCTAGTTAAAGATCGGCGCCCAGCGCGCCGGGCGCCAACCCTTTCGTAAAAGTGCGAAGAGGTTGGCACCCTCGTTTATCTCACTTCTCTTATACTCGCTTACGACAATGGGGGGCCACGACTACATGAAAGCGAATCTTATGGACGCTAAGCGCCGCCAGGTCATGGATGGTGTCGCCGTGCCGGAGGCAACGCTTAGGTATCGTTCGTCCATCGCGAAATAAGGAGAGAGAAGGCATGCACCCAACCGACAAAGCTGCACGCGTCGCGGGAGCCGTATATCTATCAATGATAGTCACTGCCCCCTTCAGCCTGGTCTATATTCCCAGCACTCTGTTCGTGCGCGGAAACGCCACCGCGACTGCCAACAACATCCTGGCTCACCAGACGCTTTTCCGTCTCGCCATCGTCGCTGACCTGATCACCGCGGTCATTTTCATCTTCCTGGTTTTGGCTCTCTATCGCTTGCTCAGCGGCGTGAACAAGACGCATGCTTCGCTGATGGTGGCCTTGGCCCTGGTCTCCGCCGCCGTCGGATTTATGAATGTGCTAAACGAGATCGCCGCCCTCACCCTCTTCCGCGGCGCCGATTTCCTCGCGGTACTCGAAAAACCCCAGCGGGACGCCCTGGCCATGCTGTTCCTCCGCCTGCATGGCCAGGGAAATGTGATCAACGAGATCTTTTGGGGCCTCTGGCTCTTCCCCTTCGGCGTGCTAGTGATGAGATCGGGCTTCCTCCCCCGTATCCTGGGCGTCTGGCTGATCATCAATGGTTTCGCGTATGTGGTCCTAAGCTTTGCGGGCTTACTGTTACCGCAATACCAGGATGTGGCCTTTCGCAGCGCCTTCCCCTTTCTCCTCGGAGAGCTGGCGATCATGCTGTGGCTCGTGATCAAGGGCGCAAAGGTGCAACCGTTGCCCGCCCCTGCGTCTTGATCGCGCGCGGTCAATCCGAACCCTAAAGGATTGTCATCCTGAGCGAAGCCGGCCGACCTCTAAAAACTTGTCATCCTGAGCGAAGCAGGGCGAGTCGCGCCCAGCGATTCGCCCTGCGAAGTCGAAGGACCCCGTGTCAACTAGCATCAGCACGGGCCTCAACAGGAATTCCTACCACAGACCGAAGTAGAAAAATCCGTGGACTAAGCGGATGCCTCCGGCAGTACCTCAGTAACGTGCACCGAGCAGGGAATATGGCAAATTTTAATTGCCTATGCCGGCTCGCAAACCACCCCAAAGCCCGGGTGCCCACTTTTCAAACGGCCGAGACGCCCGCTTCGTTGAGGTCTTTCATGCGGGTTTTGCAAGGGTCGGCGGCGATGACGTGTGTAGCGATGCGCACGGGCACGCGCGAAAGACCGCAACCGATGGAGAAACGCTCTCCCGAACACGCCACGATTTGACACTGTCCCCATTCTGCTAAACAATAACTCTAACCACTTCAAATTAAAGATTTGGCGGAGGAATCATGTCAGATGAGGGCGCCGTTGTGCCACCGGCGAGTGAAACCAATACGGGTAAATGGCTTTTATTAGCGCTGGCGGTGATTTATGTCGCCGGATCGCTTTACTTTCTTTTTGATTTACGCAGCCAGGTGAGCAGCCTCAGCAAGGACGATCAAACCACCAAGGCGCAGCTCGCCGAGTTGACCCGGCGCGTGCAGGCCGGTGAGGCCAGCGACGAGACTTTGGCCCAGCAGGTCGGCATGACCAAGAAAGAATTATCGGCTCGTGCCGCTGATTTGCAGCGCCAGACACGGGCCGCGGAAGCTCGTCTCGCAGCCCAGCAGAAAGAGCAGATCAGTCAGGTAACCGGGGAAGTCGCCGGCGTGAAAACCGATGTCGGCGGCGTCAAGACCGACGTGGCTTCCACCAGGTCGGAACTCGAGGCCACCAAGGCGCGTCTGGAACGCACCATCGGCGACCTGGGTCTGCAGAGCGGCCTGATCGCCAGGACCCGCGACGACCTTGAAGTCCTCAAGCATCGCGGCGACCGCAATTATTACGAGTTCACTCTCCTGAAAGGCGCCAAGCCTCAGCCGGTTTCCACCGTCAGCCTGCAACTTAAAAAGGCCGATGTGAAAAAAGGCAAGTACACCATGAACGTCACCGCCGACGATCGCACCATCGAGAAAAAAGATCGCAACGTGAACGAGCCCATCCAGTTCTACACAGGGCGCGAACACCTGCTGTACGAACTGGTCGTCTGGACCGCCGACAAGAAAAAAGTGAGTGGCTACCTCAGCACTCCGAAGAGTGCCCCGGTGCCGGTCTCAGCGCAGCAGTAGCCAGCCGAGCGCTGGATGTTCCTGAGCGAAATCCGCCTATGCCGATATCTCGGCACCGCATTAAATTAAATCCCTTGAAGACAAGTCCTTCCCCCCCCATAACGTACAGACATTTCGGTATTGACAATGTTCCACGTGGAACATAGTGCGATTCTCACTTGCTTAGCACAATCGGGACTGGCTGATCATACGGCTGGATCGCAACGCTCAAAGACTTGCGTTTCTCGAATGCATCCTCCGTCACCGGAAAGCTTACGATGATCGTGCCATGAGCTTCGCCACCGGAGGGAATCTTAACTTCAGGCAGGAGCGCTGGCTGGGCGTGCTCCTTGAGAGCAGGGAAGGCCTGGAAGTAGCGCTCGAAATCCACCACTGATGCGGGATCGTCGGAGAACTCGCCGCTGTCTGTCTTGAGTGTGGCCTTGATGGTATGAATCCAGATGGTTCGGTTGCCGCTGTTGTGTAGCGTGACGTTGATCGCTACCAGGACGGAGTTCTGATCGGGTATTTCAACTGCTGTGACGTTGTCTATTGAGCCCGAGCCCTGAGGATGCGCGCGCTGTAACATCGCAGTGATAGCTGCGACCACCGCGATGATCACGATGCCGATGACAACAATTCTGGCGGGAGGAAGATTGCGCTTGGCCGTACCAAACTCTTCCCCGATGTTGAACTGCGTCCCGGAATCTGGCGGCGGTGTCGCAGCAGTCGCAGCAGGAGCCGGCGGCGCGGGTGCGGCGGCAGGCGGGGGAGCGGGCGAGGCGGCGGGAGTTTCATCGGGCATGGTGGACCTCTACGCGGACAAATTCTACACGCTTCAGCATGAAAAAACTTTCACACTTCACAAGCTAAAACATCAGCGCAACATCTCCGCGGCACACGTCGCGCCCATTTTTGAGAGCTGGCGCTCGATTCACCAGGCATGCTTCATGGCTTTGGCGAACTGCGCTGCAGGCCGGGTGTTGAGGACATCATCCTTAGTGAGCCAGGCACGACGGGCCTGGAGCACGCCGTAGCGAATCTTTTCCATGTGCGAGGTGTGGTGAGCGTCGGTGTTGATGACGATCTTTACCCCGTGGCGCTTGGCGAGACGAAGATTGAAGTCGTTGAGGTCGAGACGGTCGGGATAAGAATTTAATTCCATCGCAACTTTATTTTTGGCGGAAGCTTTGAGGATGGCATCGATGTCGAGCTGATAGGCGTCACGACGCAGCAGAATTCTTCCCGTCGGATGTCCGATGAGGGAGACGTTGGGATTGTCTACGGCCTTCAAGAAACGGTCAGTCATCTGCGCGCGATCCTGATTGAAGTGGGAGTGGACGCTGGCGATGACGATGTCCATCTCGGCAAGCACGGAGTCGGAGAGGTCGAGCGCGCCGTCGGCGAGGATATCCACTTCGATGCCGGCGAAGATGCGGATGCCATCGAGCTTCTCTCCGGCGGTGCGGATGCGCTTGATGTGCTCGGCGGCGCGCGTGTCGTCGAGTCCATTGGCGAAGGCGAGGTTCTTGGAGTGGTCGGTGATGGCCATGTATTTGTAGCCGCGATCGCGGGCGGCCTCGGCCATTTCTTCGATGGTGCAACGGCCGTCGGTTTCGACGGTGTGCATGTGGACGTCGCCAAGTATATCGTGTTGCGATATAAGTTCGGGAAGAGCGTGGTTGGCGGCGGCCTCGATCTCTCCCTGATTTTCGCGTAGTTCGGGCGGGATGTAGTCGAGTTTCAGCTTAGCGTAAATTTCCTCTTCGGTGCTGCCCGCCACCGGCTTCTCATTGTCCAAGCGTGCGAGACTGTACTCGCTGAGAGTGAAGCCCATCTTGAGAGCACGCTGGCGCAAGGCAACGTTGTGCCCTTTGGAGCCGGTGAAGTATTGCAGGGCGGCGCCGAAAGAGTCGGGCGGGAGCAGGCGCACATCCACCTGCATGCCATTGCGCTGGCGGAGGCTGACTTTATTTTCACCTTGCGCGATGATTTCCATAAGGCCAGGGAAGCGGATGAGGTGTTCGACCAGCTTCTCGCGGCAGGCGTCATCCACGCAGGCTTCGCCGGTGACCAGCACGTCGAGGTCGCCGATGGTGTCGCGTCCGCGACGCAGGGAACCGGCGGGGGTGATTTTGTCGATGCCTGGAACCTGTCCGAGATGGGCGACCAGTTTGTCGGCGAGCTGGCCGGCAGCGTCGAGCAAGAAGCGGCCACCGATGCGGCGGTAATCCTCAATCGCCTTCAGCAGTTTTTGCTCGTGCTTTTCGCCCATGCGGGGCAGGATGCGAATCTTGCCTTCGCGCGCAAGTTTTTCGACACCTTCGATGTCACAAATCTGGTAGGCGCTCCAGATCAGGGCAATGGTCTTGGGGCCGAGGCCCTGAATTTTCAGCAGGTCCAGCATGGAGGGGCGATATTTCTTCAGCAGCTCGGCGTGGAGGGCGAGCCGTCCTTCTTTAAGAATCTCCTGCATGTTCAGCAGCATGCCCTTGCCGATGCCGGGCACTTCCAGCACTTTTTTGGGCTCGCTGATGATGTCCGCTATCTGATGGGGAAGCGCCTCAATGGCCTGCGCTGCGGTGCGGTAGGAGCGAATGCGAAAAGAATCCTGGCCATCGATTTCCAGCAGGTCAGCAGTTTCGTAAAGGATGCCGGCGATGGCGCGATTGTCCATGGATAGGAAATTGTATCGTGGGGGAGTGGAGAGTGTGGGAGCGCACTTGTCTACTGATGTTTAAATCTTTGCTGTCACAAAAGATGTAGGGCGAAGTGCCCCTCGGAACAATGTGACGGACAGCCCACCCTTGCAAAGGGCGCAAGGATGGGGCAGCCTCAGCATTTATGGCGAATGGGAGGGTGGGCCAGCTCCCGGTGATGAAGCGCACTGTCCAGTGGTGATGAATGGAAATCTATCGCTGTCGGCTGTGCGGCGGCCCACTTCTCGAAAAGGGCGAGAAGTGGGGCACCCGGCAAATACGGTGCTTTAATCAATATATGGTTGGAGGTCCAAAGTGACAACGAGCGTATTAGCCGAGCATATTGACCAGCTCTTACGTGGGCTCGACGATATTGATTTAACCCCTCCGTCGCAGAAGCACCGTCACCGCACACGGCAAAATGCACATTTGTAGTGACATTCACGCCGGCGCAGATAGGGACCGTTGTCGGAGTGGTGAGCGTCACCCATAACGCCTCCGGCAGCCCACAGAACATCAAGGTTTCGGGGACAGGCCAATAATTTTGGAGGAATCTACAGGGGGGCTTGGAATATCAGTCGCTTTCCCAGAGGGGAGCCTTCGCTCTTATCGAGGGGCACCCCCGCCCTAGTCCTGGATATCTCAGCGGTGAAACGGGTGGCCACCCGCCAACCCAGGAGATCTTTGTCCTTGACAACTCCTCCGCTCTTATCGAGGGCCAGCCGGGTGCCCCACCCCTCGCTTTTTGAACGGTGGGTTCCACGTTCGTCTCCTGCTTGGGATTTCTTGCTGAGCGTTGAAGTGAGCTAGTACTTGCGGCGCAGTGATGATCCCCAGCACCCGCCCTTTTCGCAACGTACGCGAAAAGGATGGGACACGCACCTGCGCAGTATAATGGCGCGGTTTGTGACCTTCATTCGAGCTGCGAGGGGCCAGGGTGCGGCTGTCGCTCGACATTCGCGAAGTTGGGGAAGTTACGGTCATCCGTTGCAGTGGGCGCATCGTTGCCGGTCCCGAGGCAGAATCGTTGCGCAACAACATCACTAGGCTTACAGAGGATCGCAGGGACATCGTCTTGCACCTTGGCGAAGTGGTTTTTGTGGATAGTAGTGGACTGGGAATGTTGGTGCGATTGCTAACCAGCGCGCGTCGAGCCAACGGCGATTTGAAATTGTGTAATGTGGCCCTGGATGTCCACAGAATTCTGAAGCTGACTAACCTGCTTACATTGTTTGACACACACGAATCAGAAGAGGACGCGGTCTCTGCCTTTTATCAGCGGAAACCCGATCTACGAGCCGTGCAATGCGAAGGCCCGGCTGTATTGTGTGTCGATGAGTCTGCCGATGTGCTGGTTTATTTGCGGGAATTGTTACGGAGTGCCGGTTACCGGGTGCTCACCAACAGCAACCTGCCTGATGCGTTGATCCTGATCCGTGCGACGTGCCCAAGTTTGATTATCGTGGGTCCAAGCTTGAGGGGGTCAGCAGCAAGCCGGTGGGCATTCGAATCTACGTGCACGACTACGCCGCTCGTGGAACTGGGAGATGAATTTTCGAGCCTGCATGCCGGCGACGCCGCGTCAGAGCTTCTGGAAAAAATCAGGGTTCGTCTGGATCCCAGTGGGACAGCTAAATAGAGGACTGGGTTGCCGGGTTGACCCACCGATTCACCTTAGGTAGGCCGCCCTTGGCTTTTTTGTACCTGCGGCCCGGTGATGATCCTCATCACTCGTCCTTTTCGCAACGTACGTGAAAAGGATGGGGCACCGCATCGTAGTCCTAGATATACTCAGCGGTGAAACAGATGGGCCACCCAGCTGAAGCATGCGATTCGGGAGATTTGATGGTGAGTAAGAAGAACCCGGAATTATTGGCCGCCGCTGATGCAATGCCGGCCGAACTGACACGGTTGTTGCGTGCCGTGTCCCGCAGTTCCTCCATCGAATTTGTCATCTTCGATCAAGACTTCGAAAAGCTTGACGAATCCACTCTCCGAGCCAAGAGCTTTCTCCTTCGAACCAGATCAAAGCAAAGAATCAGCCCGGGTACCGTGCAGATCGTGCGTTGGCCAGACAGCAGAAGAATCAAGGGCATTCTCTTTCACTTCCCGAAGAATCTACTGATAAACGGGTCCAGCCCATTACTTGACGACACTGATTTGATATTCGTCAGTCAGGCAGGCACGACCGAAATCAAGGTTAGCTTCGATCCGCAAAAAATGGTAGACGATGAGGGCATAGACATCTAGGCGAAATTGTTCACGGTAGGTCGTGCGGTCACTCCTTTTAAGGCATGGGTCGTAGGGTCGAGTCCTGCCGCGCTCGCTATAACCAAGGCTCGTCCACCTGAACTTATAAGCTACCTGACCGCTAATGCTCGACAAACCGGCGTGTGTGTTTTATAAGAGAAGCCGGCTGAGGAGTGCGGCAGGCTTATGAAGAAACTCGCCATATTTGTAATCATCTATGTGTTGGGCGGAATTTCTGGCATAACCTATTATCATTTCACCGGCGGTGCTTCATACCGCGCCCGAATCGTAGTGCTGCAGAACGAGTTGAACGCAAAAAACGACAAGCTCGATAAATGTACAACTGCACTCATTGAGGGAATACACCCCACCCCTCCTGCTGGCGCGATGAATCCCAAGTGACGGGGCTGTAGGCGTTTTTAGGACACAGAAAACTCATCCTGAATATATGTCAGTTTCACCCCAGCCCGGCTCAGTGTCATACGAGCGAGGACCAATGCGCGTCCGGCCGGGAATCGAATTGGCCGGACTTAGTGATATTGGCCGCCAGCGAGAGAACAACGAGGACTGCTTTGCTTATTGGGAGCCTGACGCGGATGAGCAGTTCGAGCTGAAGGGCCGATTGGCCATCGTGGCCGACGGCATGGGAGGGTACGAAGGCGGGGAAGAGGCGAGCCACCTCGCCGTGCAGACCGTAAGGGATGTCTATAGCAGCGCTCCAAATGGCGATGCGCAAGCCGCGTTGCTGCGCGCCTTACAGACTGCGCATGAGCGCATTCGAGATTATGCCGATAAACATGCCGGGCACTATGGCATGGGCACGACTTGCACGGCGCTGGTGCTTAAGGGTGACTTTCTGCATTTCGCGCATGTCGGCGACAGCCGGCTGTATCTCTCGCGAGGGACGGGGATTTCGCAACTCACCAAAGATGATTCCTACGTAAGCCGCCTGGTGCAGTCTGGTCTCATAAGCTCGAAAGAAGCAGAGAACCACCCTCAGCGTCATATTCTCACTGCTGCCCTTGGCACTGGGCACGAACTTCTGCCGCAGAGCCCGGACTACCCCGTACCGCTCGAAAATGGGGACATCGTTATCCTGTGTACTGACGGCTTGTGGGGGCAAGTGAGCCCCACCGAACTACGCGGCGTGGTCACCACAAGACCGCCCATGGAGGCATGCCGCGAACTGGTTAATCTTGCACGAGAGCGAGGCGGTCCCGACAACATTACCGTGCAGCTGTTCTATCTCTAAGAGCCTTCCCACCACCCACGTCCCTGTGGAAAACTTGGAAATGTACTATCTACGCGAGCTCGAGTTCTGCGGTCAAAGTGCAAATGGATGCATATTTTAGCTAGTGTGAAGCCTTTATCATCGCCGTAAACAATTGATAGCAACAGTGTTATAGGGGAGCATACAAGCGAGACCTTGGCTGCCCACGTGCATTGCCTTGTATGTCAATAAACTCTATTAAGTCAATAGAGTTTATGGCATCATAACAGCCATGAAGATTTCGCAAAAAGGACTCTACGCATTGCAGGCCCTGATGATGCTTGCTCGCCACTACCACCAGGGTTCTATACGGATTCGTGACATTGCTTATGAGGAAAACCTGCCTGAGAAATTTCTGGAATTGATCTTGTTGGAAATGAAAAACGCGCGCCTGGTTGAGAGTGTGCGCGGCGCCAAGGGAGGGTATCAGTTGCGGCGGCCTCCTTCCGAAATCCATCTCAGCGAAATTATCCGGTTAATCGATGGCCCTCTCGCTCCGTTTGGCGATGCCGACCAACTTAAGAGTCTGATTGATCGCGACGTGGAACATCGGGCGCTCTATCAGGTCTTCCTCGATGTGCGTAACGCCGCGGCTCGCATCCTGGAAAACACAACGCTAGCCGATATAGTCGGCGGCCCCGGCACTGCCGGAACGAAAGGCGGCAAGCGCCGGAACAAGAAGAGAGAGCAAGGAAGCTTGTTGCCGATGGTCGTTCACGGAAATATCAATAGGGAGAAAGATGAGTAGAAGATTCATTTTCGCACTGATTCTTTTGTTCGGTTCCTGCATTCGGCTTCTGGCGCAGGGTGGCGTCACGGTCATCCGCGTCGGCGCCTTTCCCAATATTACCCATTCCCAGGCCATGATCGGAAAGGCGAATGGCTTTTTCGCGAAAGCGCTGGGGCCCGGCGTGAAGATTGACTGGAAGAGTTTCAACGCCGGCCCAGCGGCTATAGAAGCAATGTTCGCTGGCGCAATCGATATGACTTATATTGGCCCAAATCCTGCGATTCAGGGCTATGTTCGCTCCAATGGTGAAGCCTTACGAATCGTGGCGGGGGCTACCAGCGGAGGCGCCGCACTAGTAGTGCGAAATGATTCCGGCATCCAGAAGCCAGAAGATTTTCACAAGAAAAAGGTGGCTTCGCCCCAGCAGGGCAACACCCAAGACGTGGCGTTGCGCGCCTGGCTATTGGCCCACGGCATGAAGTCCACTGACAAAGGTGGCGATGTCCAAGTCATTCCCATGGCTAATCCCGATCAGCTCACGTTGTTCTTGAAAAGAGAGTTGGATGCAGCCTGGGCTCCTGAACCCTGGGTTACGCGTCTCATTAAAGAAGGGAGCGGACGGCTGTTTCTAGATGAGCGTGATTTGTGGCCGCAGGGGCAGTTCATCACTTGCCATCTGATCGTGAGTACCAAATTCCTGCGAGATCATCCGGACTTGGTGAAGAAATGGATCGGCGCGCATGTGGAACTGACTGACTGGATCAACGGGCATACGCCGGACGCCAAGAAGATCTTGAATCAGCAGATCCAGAACGAAACTGGCAAACCGCTACCTCCAGCAGAGCTGGATGAAGCTTTTTCTCGCTTGCAGGTTACCTACGATCCTTTGCGAGCCTCTCTGTTGACGGCAGCAAAATCATCCTTTGACGCCGGATTTCTGGGGCGGCAAATGCCTGATTTGTCCCGGCTGTACGACCTCACGCTGTTGAACCAGGTATTAGCTGAAAAAGGGAAGAAGGCCATTCAATGACGCCTAATTTACACAACGCGGCATCTCAACCGTCGTTTGCTGGAGAGCACAGAAGCACAACCCGCGCCAGCGCTGCTCGCTGGAAAACCGGTGCGGGCCCGGCGGTATTGCCGCTTCCACACGCTGCCTCAGAAACTCCCAAGGTGTCATTGCAGGGGATCTCTTTAAGCTACAAGACGAATGGAAGCCGACTATTGGCCATTGACAACATCGACCTCAAGGTTCGGGCCGGCGAGTTCTTGTGCATCGTTGGGCCTTCTGGGTGCGGTAAATCCACATTGCTGCATCTGATCGCGGGGTTGCATAAGCCAACCTCCGGCCACGTGCTGATCGATGACAAAGTAGTAGAGGGTACCGGCACGGATCGCATCCTGATTTTCCAGGAACTCGGTCTTTTCCCCTGGCTGACGGTGGGCCAAAACGTGGAATTTGGTATGAAGATGAAAGGCCTAAGCACAGCAGAGCGAGAGGAGAAGACCCGTTACTACCTTCGTCTAGTGCACCTTTCGCAGTTCAAGGACAGCTATACCCACCAGCTTTCTGGCGGCATGCGACAGCGTGTGGCGCTGGCGCGTGCCCTAGCGACGGAGCCCGATGTTCTACTCATGGACGAGCCCTTCGCGGCGCTCGACGCGCAGACGCGCGACCTCAGTTGTGTTGTTCACATTTCGTCCCGGTCGGATCAAGCGCGAATTTCAGGTTGATCTGCCCCGTCCGCGGCAGCTGGAAGAGGTTGATGTTGCGCGTGCCGCTCGCGAAATCCTCGATCCCTTGCGGGAAGAGATCAACAAATCTCTGGAAGTCGAATACGGAGTACGGTCATGAAGCGCGCGGCACGGCAGGTAATTTTTTACGCCATATTGATCACCCTTTGGGTACTGCTCGCCAAACTCAAGATCTGGCCTCCCTACATCTTTCCAACACCGTGGGGCGTGCTCGAAGCCTTGACGGGAGGGTTCAAAGACCGCAGTTTTTGGATCGCAATCGCTGTCAGTATGAAGCGCATGCTGCTGGGATACGGTATCTCGGTCGCGCTAGGGATGGTGCTCGGCCTGGGTGTCGCCAGCAATAAGTTTCTCGAGGAAACCATGGGCGGCCTGCTGGTCAGTTTGCAGAGCTTGCCGAGTATCTGCTGGTTGCCACTGGCCGTCCTATGGTTCGGCCTTACGGAGAAGGCAATTCTGTTCGTTGTCGTGATGGGATCATTGCTTTCCGTCACCATCGCCATGGAAGACGGGCGCAAACAGATGCCCAAGATTTACGGCATGGCTGGACGAAATTTGGGAGCGCGCCGCTTTAAGCTATTCTGGCATGTGCTGTTGCCTGCGAGCCTGCCGTACATTGTCACCGGGCTCAAGCAGGGATGGGCATTCGCCTGGCGCTCCCTGATTTCAGGTGAAATGATTTTCGTCAGCTTGGGATTAGGTCAGTTACTGATGATGGGCCGGGATCTGAGCGACATGAGCCAGGTTATCGCGGTAATGATTCTGATCATAGCGATTGGTTACATCGTGGATGGCTTGGTATTTAAGACGGTGGAGCGCCGGTTACAGAATAAGTGGGGTTTGACCCCGGCGACATAAAACTTAGGCCCCTGTTTCCTGAGTCCTCTTTTTATATGACTCCCAAGCTCTGAAGTGCCGTTTTGCCCGCGCGGTCTTGCAGGGCATAAAACCCCAGTTAGTTGATGGAGTTAATATAGTATAAAGTTCATTGTCGGAATGCAACAATCGATCGGCAAAGTTTAGAGCCCCCGTCCTCCACCCAGCGGATCGCGGATCAAGAAAATAAAACAAGGAGCTCCGAGAAATGCGATTCAACCGAAAAGTTCTAACCAGCGCGGTCCTCATGCTTATGGCGACCGCTGCCATCTTCGCCCAGACATCCTCACCATCGAAGCCTCGCAAATCGAAAAGGTCTGCCACGGCCGCCAGCCCAGCGATCTCCGCTGCCGACATTCAGTCACTCCGCGATGCGCTGGCCGCCCAACAACAGCAGATTGAACAATTGAGACAGCAACTGCAACAGAGCAGTCAGGCCTGGCAGCAATCTCAACAGCAGTCGCAGCAGCAACTTCAGCAGGCCCAAGCTGCCGCTACTGAAGCTGAACAGAAGGCCGCTTCCGTGGAAACGGTGGCTAATCAGGATAAAGATAGTGTGACTAAGTTGAACAACGAGTTAGTGGATGTAAAAATGACGCTAACTAACACCGCGGTCAACGCTCAAAATGAGCAGAAACGCTTCACTGCCCTTGAAGGGTTACTGGGACGCTTCCGCTTTAATGGCGATATCCGCGTCCGTGGTGAAAGCTTTTTCCAGAACC
>QIAP01000177.1 GCA_003225075.1 Acidobacteriota bacterium
CGGCAACTTCCGAGGTGAGGATCCCCTTGACGTTCTCCATCACGAACAGGGAGGGGCGGTGTTCGGCAATGATCCTGAGGTATGCCTTGTAGAGAAAATGTCGCTGGTCCTTTTCGTATTTTTCTGGGTCGACAGGGATCACCCGAGATCTACCTGCAATCGAATAAGCTTGACAGGGCGGACCGCCGATCAAGATCCAGTTTTCTGCACCATTCAAGCTTTCCGAAATACGTCTGTCGATCTTGTCGGATGGGAAACTTTGATTGTTGCCAAGCTCCGCATTCCACGCTTCCGCGTCAGCTCTGGCGCTTTCTTCTGGATAGGATTGATAGAGTTGCTGCCGCTCCAACTTGCCGCGGAGATGGTCATAATATTCTTCCGGTACATCTTTGCGTGGGAACAGCCGGAAAAAACTTCTGAGCTTCAGCGTTTCATGGGCAAAGACATCGTCTCTATCGAAAGGACTGTTTTGAACGCTTGCCTCCCGGCGCGATCCTGGAAGGCATTGAATCCCTCGCTCAGTCCTCCGGGGCCAGCAAAAAGATCTACGACAGGAATCATGGATAGTGCCACGATACCTGGCACTGACGACTACCGCAAGGGAGGACGCTCTGGTCAGCCGAACCGGCGATGATCACGAATCTTATCGTAGCTGACCGCCAATTGCTGTCCGAGTCTCATATCTGTGTTCACAAGGGGTATTGAATCGGAAGTTCAGTGGGAGCGCGGTGGTGCCAGTTTGTATTTCAGGGATCCGGATGCCAACTTGCTTGAGCTCGCCACTCCAGGCGTCTGGCCGAATTATTGAACCTGCGAACATTCCTGCCCTCCGCAGATCGGACACGCCGCCGCTGCTTCCAATGCTTAACGCCCTCGCGTAACGGCAACCTGCACTTGTTCTCACCACTCTCGTCATCCGAACCCCATCACATTTCCAGTCAAAGGTGAAGAGGGTGGATCGGTTTCCAATGCCTTCCGTGTGTGTGGGCTGAAAAGTACAGAGAAGGGCGTTTATGGGTATCAATTTCAGACTGTTGTGCAACGATGGCCGTCTAGGCGCACACAGAGAGGGCGAGATGTGTATAAACTGGGTGAAGTTTTTGAAGTCTAAAAGGAAATTCCGGCTAAGAAGCGTTATGCTCTGCGAACTACCCACAATCGCAGGTCTGGAGCAAACGTGAACGACGCACTGTTTCTCCACCGCATTCATTTTGCCTTCACGATCACTTTTCATTATCTGTTCCCGCAACTGACGATGGGCCTGGCACCGCTGATCGTCGTGCTCAAGACGCTCGCCATCCGGACTGCTGCCGATGAAGAGAGAGAGAATCAGGCTCCCTACAACGCGGTGGATAGACATATTCAGGTTTAGGAGACCCTTCTTGGTCTTTGTCGTGTGCGTGTTTGTGCCCGTTGCTTGGAACGATGGCTTCCCGCCAACGTTGAGCGTCGCAGATAACTACTCATCTCATTCCTTCGGCAGCCGATTCGTAATGAAATCCGATATGCGGCTAGCCGCAGGAGGGTCGATGTTGGACAAGACAACAACGACGTAGCCCGGTCCTGGGCAGATTTCCAATTCGCCGTTCATTCCGGGCGCACCTCCGCCATGCCCAAAACAGCGCGAGCCGTTGATCGTTTGGTCTCCAAACCCGTACCCGTACCGGCCCCGCGGAGTGTCCACCTTTCCCGTCGTTAGCATTTCGGTATACTCCGCCTTCAGTAGCGTATGGTTCTCCAGCGCATTCGCGAATCGCAGAAGATCTTCCACCGTGGAATAACCGCCCCCTGCTGATGTACCGCGATAAGGCAAGGTGTCGGTGTTGGCATGCCATTGGCCTTTGCTTCCCATCTTGGTATAACCGACGCTGCGGTCTGCTACTGCCTGATCTTCAGGGTCCGAGCCGGTTGAGGTTATACCTGCTGGTTCATAAATGTGCTTCCGCACGTAATCATAATAGTTTTCTCCACTTGCTTTTTCGATGACCATGCCGAGCAGAATAAAGCCGTAGTTGCTGTACTCCCACCGGCTGCCGGGCTCGAATTGAGGTCCACGAGTGCCATACAGCTTCACGTAATCCTGCAACGTGCGCAGCTCCAGTCGGTGAGCGTCGAATTCAGGACCGAAGATATCACCGGTACCGCCGGTATGCGTCAGTAGCTGCTTGATGCTAACCTTCGTTGCAATCTCCTTATTCGGATAGTCTGTAAGACTTTTCCCCAGCGGGTCATCGAGCTGAAGCTTGCCGGCTTGTACAAGCTGCAAGGTTGCCGTCGCTGTAAACATCTTGTTCATTGAACCGATGCGGAAGCGAGTTTTCAGCGTGTTTGGTATCTTGTGGTCGCGATCGGCTAGACCGTAAGCTTCTTCGAAAACCGGCCTACCATTCTTGGCTATCAATACTGCCCCCGTAAAGCGGTCCGCGGCGGCATCATCTGCGGTGCGCGTTCGCAGTGCTTTGATAAGTTCCCTTTCGGTCATGTGGGGCAGAGCGAACTCGGGAGGGCGTAGGATGGCCAACAAATCCATTCGCGTGATCCGGTGAGGCTCGCCTGGCTCTACTTCCATGGTGAGGCGCGCGAACTGATCAGAGGCGCGCTCCTGAACCAAAACCACCAACTTGGTCGGAGCAGATTCTTCAACTTTCCTGAATTCAAAACCTCCGGTCATGTCGCGAAAGCCCAAGTCCCGTTCAATGTCTTGTAGATGTGACGGGAAATTCTTTTGCAGAAACTCTTTATAAATGTCCCGATCGCCGCGGTTAAAGCTCGCCAGCCAGGCTGCACACTCCCGTGCTGTAGGTGTATCGGGGAGTTGCGGTTGTTCGGCACAGATTGCACCGGCACTCAACAGCAGAAAAACGGTGAGGGACAGAATAGTCAGTTCTTTCGTCTTTTTCATCGAGTACACCTGTGAGGGTGATCCTCTATTCGGGTACTCTTTTCAGATCGAGCCGCACATCGGCATGGTGGCGTGGCGATTCAATAGTTCTGCTCACTACCAGTTGCCCATCAGAAGTGAGGCTGTGTACGTCCGTACTGTGCATGAAGGTTTCACCATTTCTCTGCATCTTCCACTCGGTCACGAGTTTGCGGCTGTCCCAGCAAGTGCTTGCGACCCTTAGACTTCCAGGGGCGTCTGGGATCGGATCGGAGACCTCTTGACCGCTGGGATCGATTGTGTATACGGCGGTTGTCCCAGGCGGTGGTGGTATATCAGGAGCGTTGCCAGTTGGATCTTTCACAGGCGTGGCTTTCTCGTGAACCTTATCAGGATCGGCGCGCCACGTGCCGGCGAACTCTTTAAGGTTCTGAGCATTTAACGCAGAGGTAGCAAAAAGGCATAGTGCCGCTAACAAAATTCGCATGACACTCCTCTTCATACTCCAGACACCGCTAGAGTGATCTAAGTTCCTTGGTTTTTCTTCCCTTTAGCGAACGATCCAATAGCTCAAAAGGCTCATAGTCCTCGCGGGATGAGCACAAATCTTTCGATTCCGATCTTAGCCCCAAAGTCTGCTCGTGCAGGATCTAAGCGAAAGACGATCGTCACCTCATCGAAGCGATTGATCATGGAGTGCGCCGGTATCGCGAAGGTCAAAGTCTCGCTAACGGCTGGTCGGTCCCCGTAGAGTCTCCAGGGTCGCGTGGACTTCACCATGACGCCGCCTAGAGACTGGAAGGGTCTTTTCGGAAGGCTAGTGTCAGTCAGGATGAGTTCCAAAGAGACAGTTTCGGGGTAGCGGTCGGTATTTCGAATTGCAACTTGAATCCTGCTACAGCAATTCAGATCAATCAGTGCGCCAAGATTCTGGTGCGCCTCCATCGATAGCGGTCGACGGTCCGTGGAACGAGTGGTTACTAATTCTGCGCTTCCATGCGCTTCACGAGAGCCCTTAGGCGGGCGCACATCTGGCGCCTTGAAGAACCAATAAACACCACTGAACGGAACAACCAAAGGATCGGCGCTGCGACTGATCCCGAGCCGGTAATTACCAAGGACCGGTGCTGGAGCGACAAGGGGCGTGAGCGTCTGCTGCTTAGCCCACAGCACAATTCCAGAGTAGGCATCGCCGAAATCAGACACGGAGCCCTCGAACGCCTTCGCGCGGCCAGTTTCTTCCTGTTGCTTTGGTGGGGAAAGCCTTTGACCTAGTTTGCTCGCGAAGAAGAAGCCGCGACCACCTGAACCGCGGGCATGTTTTAGGTAGGGTATCAAGCTGGCCGCTGTGACAACGATTGCTAGCGTCACGGTCATCGCCACCCGCAGAGTGGAGCGAGTGTCTTCGTAAGACGGAGCTTTTTCAGCTGTGAAGAACCACGACCATAAAGCGGAGCTCACGCCTGCGAAGACTACCGCCATAAATAAAGAGCCGGCAAGACCTGCCGCAGCGGTAGCTTCAGCACACAGGGTCATGATGACCGCGGTCAATAGTTGCCGGTGTCCTCGCCACGCATTTGGCGGTTTACATTCATCAGCGAACAACCGAAGAGACCACGATTCCTCGGTCTCAACAAGGTCAGACCGGCGGAGGAGTGAGCGAAACAATCTGGTCGTCGCCGCAGTAGCAAAGGCGGCGATTGCTATCGCCCACGCGGAATCTTCGCAAAGCAGGAGGATGATCGGAACGAGCCAAACTGCGTCCAGGGACGTTCTTAGAATGGGGGCCTGGCCGTCTGCCCTGCTTTTATCTCGCCGTACGAGGCGGATAGACCGTCGTTACCTTGAGCATCTTGCTGCTCAGGGTGCGGCGCTTCACACAATCAGAGCCGCCGCTGGAGTCATCTATCGAGCCACAGATTGTCTCAATGGAAGGGTTCAACGAACGAACAACAGCAAGTGTGCCAATCCAAGATTGTCTCAACCGAGGGGTTCACCCCATTGAACTGTGCCCAGTTTTGTGCCCACCACCAAACGCTACCGACTGTGACCAAGTGCATGGACACCGCTTGAAAGCCTTATTGGGCAATGCCTCTGGGGCACTTCATCACAATTCGTAGCACTCGGTCTAACTCGTTGAATTCTTGCGCGGCAACGGCTACGAACCAGAAGGTCGGGAGTTCGAATCTCTCAGGGCGCACCATTCTTCCATTTTGGCCCGTTCAAAGATCAGGTCGAAGGGCTTTCGGTATATCGATAAAGACTTGCGCTGTCGACTGCGCAGTTCGAGAGCACCAATTTGAGCAATTTCCCCTGCTCAGCCGGATTCTGTCTAACATAAAGAGAATAGGCTTTATTCGCGAGGTCTAAAGCGCGATTGGCGGTCAGCAAGCGATCCGGATTCGCCTGGCCCAGAGCTTGGAAAGCAAGGCGAACGAACCAGCGGCCGGGCCGGCTTTGGCCGAAGCGAGGCTACCAGGGCGTAAAGCGCGGTCTTACCTCCCTGATAGCCCGCCTCTCGCAACCGCCGGGTTTTTTGGGCAAGATTGAATCATAACCCTTCAAGGCCAACAATTTTTCTGATGCAGAGGAAAAAGCACACAGGGCATTAGCATCGTCTCTCAGTAATTGGTCGGTACATCTGGACATCCCACTGCATATTTATCAGATTGACAGTGCCGATGTCGCAAGTGAAAACGCCAGGATGAGCATGACAACCCCCTATTGGGAGGTCCCGTTTGCAGTTGCGCCTACCGCTGAACTTAAACCAGAATTCCGTGGCTATGCGAGCTTGTACAGAGAGGCACTCAGCAGCAGCAGCACGGTCTACTACCTATGCTTGTTCAAAATCATAGAGGGAGTTCAGTCAAGACGGCAGCGGCTGGCGATAGAAGCAAAGAATGCGGGCACCGACTTCAGACCACGACAGAGACGTGTACCAGAGAAGCCTGAGGAACAGGATTCCGTGGCTGAAAGCCATTTTCCCCATTGATCGGGGATGGGATGCGATGGCGCTAAGCTCGTTATTTCCGTCAGAGGCGCTGGGCAAGAAATTCGGATATGTTATCGACCAATTTCTCACTCCTCTGCGCGTGGATGTTGCGCATGCCCTGTCTTCGAAGTCTGGCGAGCTGACCCTGTCTGTCGACGAGCTCCTTCACACTCAGAAAGTGAATAAATGGCTCCCTCCGACGAAGTGTATCGTCCGGAGAATGTTGAAAGACGAGTTTCCAACTGAGTTTCTGTCGCATCTGAAAGAAAACGGAACTATTGTCCCCTGACACACTCTGCCGTATTGCCGATGTGCAGAAAACGTTGAAAGAAACGAACCTGTAAGCTGCTGATTTTCTTTTCAGTTTGAATAGGCAGACCAGCCGCTCGAAATCACACGGTTTTGAGGCAAGTGCCAGAATACGGCTGCACTCCCAATCGTCGGCTTGCACTAATTTTGCGTTCAAGATGCAGGATTTTGCGCGGCCACTTTGGCGGTCGGCCTGCAACTCTCAATGTCCCGTGTGTCTTGCAGGCCATCGCAGTTGGCATCAAAACTGCCGTAGACGCTTACTGGGCCTGAAAGTGCGGTGACTCGTGCCTACTTCCTCCAGCTAGTTCCCCTCCTGGGAAAGTGAAGAAACACCGGACCCAGAGGTCAGTATGTCAGCGCTTCGTATATTGGTTGCTGACGATCATGAAGTCGTGCGCCGTGGTCTCTGCGCGCTGCTGGAATCCCATGCCGGGTGGGATGTGTGTGCGGAAGCAGTCGATGGCCGAGAAGCCGTCGACAAGGTAAACCAGCTGAAGCCCGACATCGTCATTCTGGACATAGGAATGCCGAACTTGAACGGCTTGACCGCGTCGCGCCAGATTTCGCGGAACGATCCCCACCAGAAGATCCTAATTCTTACCTTCGATGACTCGGAACAAATTGTCCAGGGAGTGCTGCAGGCCGGTGCGCGTGGGTTTGTGCTGAAATCTGATGCGGCACGCGATCTAGTGGCGGCGGTCGAGGCACTGGAGCACAACCGGACCTTTTTCACCGGACGCGTTGCGGACATGATCTTAAACGGTTACCTGGATGGTAGCGCACAGGAAGCGCTGACCGATCTCACAGTGACCTCACGGGAGCGTGAAATCATACAGCTTCTGGCTGAGGGAAAGAGCACCAAAGAGGTCGCCTCTATTTTGGATTTAAGTGTAAAAACAGTAGAAACTCACCGGGCGAATATCATGCGCAAATTGGGCATCCACTCCGTGAGTGAGCTGGTCCTCTATGCCGTTCGTAATAACATCGTCCAAGTCCAGCTTGGACCAAAATGACATAGTTTCCCAAACTGTTGACAACAGAAACTACGGACGGAAGCCGCGGATCGCCGTACGATACAGAAGCAATTCAAAAGGGCGGTTTTCTTCTTAACGTCTCGCAGCTTTAAGGTAGTGGTTGTGTGGGACGAACAGTACGGCAAATTCACTCTCATCGAATTTATCCGAGGGTCTTGATAAGTGTGTATATCCTTCACCCCTTCGGAACCGTTCCGTTCGCACAATAGGCTAACTTCGTCTCTGGCCATAGTCTGCGAGTTCGCCCCTGCGGAGCATGCAGTGCCATGGTCAGGACCGTTCTCATTGTTGATGACAATCCGTCTATTCGTCAGAGTCTTTGTGAACTATTCACACGTCAAGGCGACTTCGACGTATGTGGAGAGGCAGAGAATGGAAGAGAGGCGATCGACCGCGCTCAGCAATTCCATCCTGACTTGATTGTGATGGATCTATCAATGCCGGTGATGAATAGCCTTGATGCGGCCCGTGTCCTTAGACGGCTGATGCCCGCAGTACCGCTCATTATGTTCAGCGCCTACTGTGATGCGTTCACAGAGAAAGAAGCCCGCTCCGCAGGTGTGTCCTTGTTCGTTTCAAAATCTGAGCACATGTCCGTACTA
>QIAP01000059.1 GCA_003225075.1 Acidobacteriota bacterium
CACAGCGTGACATTCTAGTGCCCGGATGGCACGCGTTCCCTTCGTGCGCGATGGGGTGCATATTCGCTCATGAAGCTTAGGGGTTATGTTGGCTCTGGCTGCGTCAGCTTATTACCCAGCTCGTCGATATGAACCTATGCATCCGGTTTAGATGACTCCGAACTCGTCGACCGGAAGAAATCCTGATTAACCTCCACTCAACGTGAGAGTCAAGGAAAGCGTCAGTGACGCTGCAGATCGACACTGTGTCGCATTGCGGGGCAGGGTGGATGTCAAGCTATCCGCGAAAAGGCAACTTTCACCTGCCATCGCATCCATTCGGTCTTTCTGATAGAAGTCTTTTCATTCCCATCTATTCTGTCTCGTCGTTCGACATTCTTTGCTTGATGCGCGCGCTCACCTTGTCGCAGATCGCCGCGACTTCCATCGGCGGCATGTTGCGGAACTGGTCTCTCATTGCGTCGCTGTTGAGATTCTCCGTGTGGACTTCGACGGGTTTGTCGCCCCATTCGTCATCATGCTTGCGAAGGAACTCGAACGCACGCGCCGGATCGGTCTTGACGCGAGAGATGTAGAGTTTCTTCGCAGCGCGCCGGGTACGACTCTTGCCGCGAAGCCAATCGTTATGAAAATTATTTAGAATCGTGCTGACACTACAGCCGCATTCGTCCGCAGTCTCTTGAAGAGTGTAATAATTCTGCCCGCATTCAAAGACTTTTTGAGAATCTATCTCGAGACGCGGACGTCCTGGCCCACGCGATACTTTCTCACGACGCTTCTTGTAATCTTTGCGCTCAGCCATCAATCCACACTCCTGCTGGACTTATAAATCCCCACTATGCCTTTGCGGGCGGTAACTTGTAAGTCCCGCCCGCCTTGGGTTGATTGAGTGTGTACCCACTGTCCCGGCAAGGACGACTTCCTCCACGTGGGAGAAACTTGTGACAATCGTTTCATTGCAACTTTCTCTCTAGCCATGACTTTCCCTTGCCCGTCCCTTGAGTGGTTGACTGATTGACTTGTGTACTCGGAACCAGATCGTGAGGACAGACCTGTTTTCCCAGACTAATATCCTGCGCACTACAGAGTAAGGAGCCGGTCCCAGTGTGTCGCCGACTTCAACGCTGGTCATACGTCGGCAAAATACACGATCTGAAAGCCGGTCGCGGCGTCTCGGGGGGCCCCATTAGCGTGGCACCACTCAGCAAAATACCGACCGCGCCGGCTTGCATTTGGGCGATCGTAATCGCCCAGATTAAGCCAAAAAGGCACATGCGCGATCGTTCGCGTTAAGGTCTCATTGACACGTCGAATCGGAGGAGGCAGTTTCTTCTGATCGACGATTTTTGCGTAAATCTCCGTCGTGCCAATGTGACGGTGTCCGAGTAGCTTTGAAAGCGTATAAACGTCTATACCGCTTGTGAGGCTCAATGTGGCAAACGTGTGCCGGCCACAGTGGAACGAAATTTTCTTAGTGATGCCAGCTTTCTTGACCCAACGCTGGAGTGCCTTGTCAGTAGTCTGCTGTGCACCGAGTTGGAAAACTAGATCGGGGTCAAGCGGAAACTTGCTGCGTGACACTGGCAGCGCTGGGGACAGTTGGTGTTTTAAAATGGCCACTGCTTGGGCGCACAGAGGCACCACAATCGGAGTTCCGGTTTTCGTTTGCCGAAATTCCAAAGCGTAAAGACCATTCAATTGCCGAACATGGCTTGCTCTAAGCGACTCTATGTCGGAATAGCGCAATCCCGAGAAGCAAGAAAACAGAAACGCCGCTTTCGTTTCTGCATTGCTGCATTTGGTATCGGCCAACTGCCGCAACTCGTCCAAGCTTAGGAAGGCCCTTTCCGTGGCCTGCTTCCTGATGGTTACGTTCACAGCCGGATTCTTTGTAAGGATGCCATCGTTCATCGCCTGCCGACAGGCAGTCTTGATCCGAGCCAAATAAACCGCAGCAGAATTGACGCCTATCCGGGCCAGGAGATATTCGTGAAATGCTTGCACGGTGGAGTGGTTGAGAGAGGAGAACGCCAAACGTCCGCCGCAGAACGTCGTAAAATGTTCGAGCGCTTTCCGCCAGACCTCTCGAGTATTGTGCGCGTGCTTGGTGTCCGCCAGTTTCCGACAATACTCGATGAAATCTGCCCGTTGGCGGGTGAGGGTTGCAAACCCGTGCTCATCACCTATCAGTTCCAGTGTCCGCTTGGAAGCGATCGCCTCTGCCACGCGGAATGTTTCCCGATCCGCGGCCCAGTTTCCCGTGAGATAGAGGTTCAAATATTCAAGCTGCCGCCGGCCGCGAGAGTAAAGGTCCAGATAGACGGTTTGCGTTTTACCGTCCCGCAGAAGGCGCGATCTGACCTTGATAGACAGAGCGAAGCAACAAATGTACAACAAAGTTTGCACAAAATGAGTAGCTTAAAACAGGAAAGAGCAGAAAATGTTGCGGATATGTTGTTGAAACTTAGCTTCTATTTGCGGGTGTTTCTTCTTGTTTACGGGAAAGGATTACTACCGCTGAACTACTCCCGCTCTACACTCGCTCTCGAGCCAACCACGGTAGATTAACATCCGCGCGAAGCTGGTTACAACCGCCGGCAGTTTCCTTGTCTAGAACATAACCATCACCCACCCTCTGCGTTTCGTTGAGCGACTCGGCGAAAAGCCTTGCGTCCAGTCTGTTTTCTCCTGCGGCAAACTGGTAGCATCTTGCGTCACGGATTTTGCTTCCTGACTTGAAAACATTCGAAGGAGAAACCAGCTTGAGCCCAAAGGATGGCGATCCAGTTTCCGGCCGTAGACGGTTTTTGCAAGCCAGTTTCTTAACTGGAGTGGGCGCTGCCGTGTATCCCGTGCAGGTCGCGGGACGAGAGGTCGCACCGGCGCCGGCTGCTGTGCCGGAATCGTCCACATTTGAATTGAACGAGATCACAATTCGCGAACTACAGGACGGGATGAAGTCGGGCCGATTCACGGCGCGCTCGATTGCAGAACAATACCTGGCGCGAATTGAATCTATGGATCGGCCGGACAAGGATAAATCGGGCAACGATAGGCGGCGGCCGGCGGTGAACAGCTTGCTCGAACTGAATCCGGACGCGCTGGCGATTGCGGACGGACTCGACCAAGAACGCAAACAAAAAGGGCCGCGAGGTCCGCTGCATGGGATTCCAGTTCTGATTAAAGACAATCTCGATACGTCGGACAAGATGAATACCACGGCAGGTTCGCTGGCGCTGATGGGAGCAAGGCCGCCCAAGGATTCCTTTATGGCGCGAAAGCTACGCGAGGCGGGCGCAGTCATTTTGGGGAAGACCAATTTGAGCGAGTGGGCCAATATCCGGTCGAGCCACTCGACAAGCGGTTGGAGCGGGCGCGGTGGACAGACGAAGAATCCCTACGTGCTAGATCGGAATCCTTGTGGCTCGAGTTCCGGATCGGGCGCGGCAGTTGCGGCGAACTTCTGCACGGTCGCGATTGGAACCGAGACCGACGGCTCGATTGTATGTCCGTCGTCGGCCAATGGAATTGTTGGAATAAAGCCTACCGTGGGCCTGACCAGCCGCGCGGGGATCATTCCAATATCGCACAGCCAGGATGGTGCCGGACCCATGGCACGTACCGTCAGTGACGCAGCGATCTTGCTGGGCGCGCTCGCTGGTGTGGATCCCGACGACAGCGCAACCGCCGGGAGTCAGGGTAAATCCTATACCGATTACACTCGCTTTCTTGATCCCAACGGACTGAAGGGCACAAAGATTGGTGTGGTGCGAAAGTACTGTGGCTTTCACGATGGTGTGGACGCACTGATGAACACAGCAATCGAAGAGATGAAGAGGGCGGGCGCGACTGTTGTGGACCCGGCAGATATCGCGACGATCGGAAAATTTGATGAGTCCGAGTTGCTGGTGTTCTTATACGAACTAAAGGCCGACCTGAATAATTACCTGGCGCGGTTGGGGCCCGCTGCTCCGGTACACACCTTGAAGGACATCATTGACTTCAACGAGCGGAACAAAGAGAAAGAGATGCCCTACTTCGGGCAAGACCTTTTTCTGAAAGCCGAGGCCAAGGGACCGCTGACAACCAAAGAGTATCTGGACGCGCTGGAAAAGAACCACCAACTTTCGCGTACACAGGGCATTGACGCGATCATGGATCAATTTCAATTGGATGCGTTGGTGGCGCCAACAGGTGGACCAGCGTGGATCACGGACCTGGTGGATGGCGATCATTTTGCCGGTGGGAGTTCGAGTGCGGCGGCGGTGGCAGGGTATCCAAATATCAATGTGCCGGCGGGATTCTTTTTTGGATTGCCGGTAGGGATCTCATTTTTTGGGCGAGCATGGAGCGAGCCCACCTTGATCAAGCTGGCATACTCATTTGAACAGGCGACGAAGTTTCGTAAGCCGCCGCAGTTTTTGCCTAGGGTGGAGGTGTAGGCCCCGCAGGCAAAAACCCAGGCGCGTCGTGGCTCTGACGCGGGCCTGGAAGACCCGCTCTTCCGCGGTAGGGTGGCACGGTAGCGCGGGCTCTTACTAACCTGAGGACTGATTCCAAATTAATCGGGCTCTTTGCTTTCACTGCTCGCAGGACTGATTGCCTGACGCGATGGAGGCAGGGGAATCGCGCCTTTGCTGTCACGCCAGAGGATGGCGTTCACGCGCTTGGCGTTGGCCGCATCGGGGCGGGAGAAATCCATCCGTGACGACTCTTGCGCCCCGAGACCTTTCTTCGGATTGATCTGGTAGATCAAATTATTGTCACGGTTGCGGTAATCGGCGGCATAGGGAGCTTGCGCTCCGGGACCGGAAAAGAGTGGCGCCATGACTGGGGCGTATGCGTCGTTCTGGTTCATCGGCGGGAGACCTAGTAATTCTTCGACGGTGTGAATCATGTTTACCGTGCTGTAGAAGCGATGGTCCACGAACGGCTGCTCAGCCGAGCCGGGAGAATATTTGGTGATGACGAACGCGATGGAACGATGCGCGTCCACGTGGTCAGCTCCGTCCTGAGCATCGTCCTCGAGAACCAGGATGGCAGTGTCGTCCCAATAGGGGCTGTGGGAGACGGCTTCGACCACGCGGCCGAGTGCAAGGTCGTTATCGGCTACGGAGGCTGCCGGGCGGGGCATCGCGGGGTGAGTAGCGGCAGTATGGTCATCGGGCAGGTAGAGGAAGACGAAATTGGGCAGCTTAGTTCCCTTGTCCGTCTTGCGAGCCAGAACGAAGCCGCCGAATTCGTTGAGGAACTCGTCGGCTCGCAACTGGTCGGGAAAGTCGAGTTGGAAGTCGGGATACAAAGGATCAAAGTGATCGCGCAGCGCGGCTTTGGTGGGCTTCATACGCTTCAACACCGGGATGGGCCACGGCCAGGGACTCGGCGAACCGTGCGGCTGGCCGAGATGAGATGGCAACGGATCGCTTTTGCGAATTTGGGTTTGTGCGCAGGAGGCCGAAAACGGAGAAGGCGTCCCCTCCTGCGGAGAGCCGGCCGTAATTTTCTTGTTGCACCATTCGGCCAGCACGAACTCACCGTAATCGCGATAGCTGAGGCCGTGGCGGGCAACGTTGTCCCAAAGGTATCCGGTAGCGGGATCGTCGATGTCGGGCAGGTGGTAGTCGAGCATGTACTCGTCGCTCACGGTTCCCTGGTAGTCGTAAATGCGTTCTTTGCTGCGATAGCCTATTTGCCAGGTCTTCTCGTTGTAATCGGTGGTGATGGCAGCTGTGGACCAGAGATGTCCATCGCCTGAGACTTCCCCACTGTCGTAAAAGTTGTCGAGCACGCCGAATTGCAACGCCAGTTTGTGCTCGTTGGGCGTGATATCGGCGCCGTACATCGTGAGCGACGGATCGCCATCGCCAACTTTGCGATTGCCGGATTTGAGGTCGCCAAGCACCTGATCGTAGGTGCGGTTTTCCTTGAGCACGTAGATCACATGCCGAATCGGATTAGTGCCTGCGGCAAAGGTGATCTTGCTGGGGTCGGAATGCAGATTAAAGAGATTGTCCTGCTCGACCTGGTGGGTGAAATCGGCGAGATTGCCCGAGATGTCATGAATCCCAAGGCGTGCGATTGAGCCACCAATCAAGGTGGCAATATATGGATGAACGCGGCGCCTACGCTCATTCCTCAATTTACTGATACCGCTATTGGGGCCGCTTCCCTGCCCCTTGGCAGTAGCGATCAGTAGATCATCGCCGGTTATTGCAAGCGCGCTCGGATACCATTCGGTAGGGATAAAGCCCAGGGCCCTTACTTCGATCGGCTCCGTTGCTTGGCTGGCCGCAAGAGTGAAATTTAAACTGTCGAAGACGGCAACGGCATTGATGGAGGCGTCCGCCACAAAAAGCCGTGATCCGTCGGCGGAGAGTGCCATGGCGTTCGGCGAGGTTCCAGGATAATTCTGCCCGAGCACAGTCGTATCAAGCAGTCGCGTGATCTGGCCGGATGAGGTAGCGACTACAGCGACTCGATCTGCGTTGGATAATGCTACGTACAACAGGCCTTCATCTGGACTGAGCAATAGCGCTGTGGGATGCGAGCCCGGCGCGATGGGATCCTTCGTCTGAAGCAGCGAAATCCAGCGACTGACAGTACCCTTCTCAAGGTCGAGTTCGGCGACTCGTGAGGCATTCCACAGGCTACACCAGGCGCGTTTGCCGTCACGCGTTGCAATGACGGTGTAGGGGAACGTAGAAGGCACCAGATTACTGGCACTAAGATCGAAAGCGTGAATTACACGGCCATCCTTGGGATCGAGAAGCACCGCGTTGTCGGATAGATTATTGGCCACCAGCAGCTTTTCACTTCTCCCGCTTTGAACGAGCACAAGTCCGGCGGGATATGGGATTGCCGTTTCGGCGGAAGTTTTGCGCAAGCCGAAAGCAACTTTTTTGTGAGCCGCGAGTTTCTGCGGTGGAATCTTAATGAACCTCTCGGGAGCAACATTGCCATCATGAAAACTGTAAACCGCAATGCCGTTGCCGAGATCGCCTGACTTTTCCCCAATCGGATCGGTAATTGAGCCAACCGAGACGTAGAGATGATGTCCGTCCGCGCTGAACGTCATTCCCAGGAAATAACTCTGGTGAGCGTCTTCGGGAAAGCGGCCATCGGGAAAGTCGGCGATCTGATTCGTCTTGAGATCCAGAACGGCCATCGATTGGCGTGCGCCGCTTTCTTGGGTGCCGTAGCCGTTGTTCAGGAGAGCCGCATAATGGCGATCGGGACTTAGGGCGATGTTTGCGGGAAAGCTATTCAGGGTACCGAGCCTGCCCGGCACAGGCACGGTTAGCTGTTTGCTGGTGGGAAGCTCTATCTGCCTCTGCTGAGGACGCTGCTGCGCCCACAGCAGGGCGGCGACGGCGATAGATACGAGAAGAAGACAAAAAGCAGGCTTCATGACCGGCTCACTGTTGACCCGCTCAACTTGTAACATCCCGTGACCGCTGCGGGAAAGGGGGAAGACTACGGGTCGTAAGCTCCCGAACTGGGCTGCCGCGACGCAGCGAAAGAACACTATTTCAGTCTCAGTGGTCTGTGGATATCGCAGCCGAAAACATCGCCTTTGGTTAGGAATTCACACGATACTCTGTTTGTAATTTACTAAGACACAAAGAGTTAACTGATCGGCCGGGGAACGCAGCGGAAAAAAGACTGGTTTTCAACAGGGGAAGCCGGGTTGAGACCCTGGTTGTGATGTTAAAATAAGTCCTCTCGTTGAGGGCGTTTAGTAAACCAGGCGAATGTCCTCTTTCTGTTTGCGTTTTTCTGGACAACTCTGTATTGTGCAATTCCCCTCCCCGGGTCAGCTATGCCGGTAGATCAAGAACATATCAAATCTGTGGTTGAGAAACTGAATCGCCAACTACCCAAGCTGGCAAGCAAGCCCCAGCCGAAGAATGTTCATCAGTTCCGCACCCACACCCGCCGCTTGGAGGCAGTGCTGGAAGAGGTCGCGCCGGAATTTGGCCGCAATGAGAAAAAGCTGTTGAAGCAATTGGCACGTTTGCGACGGAAAGCAGGACGAGTTCGCGATCTGGATGTTCAGGTGGCCGCGCTGCGCAGTCTGAAAATCCCACACGATGCGGGGCGAAAGACGCAATTGCTGCGCACGCTCGTCGAAACGCGGTCCAAGCGTGAACAAAAACTGGCTAAGGCGCTGGATAGTGCAACAGTCCGCGAACTGAAGCGAAGGCTGAAGCGTGCTGCGGCCGATTTGCGAATCCCGCATAACGTGGAGCCTTTAGTTTTGGCCACCCGCATGTTCGCGCGAGTCAATCATACACAGTCTCCGCTGAGCGAAAAGATTCTGCACGGCTATCGCATCGCAGGTAAACGAGTGCGATATGTGGCGGAGTTGGCGGGTAATGTTCCGGAAGCACAGCGCATGCTGGAAACGCTGAAGGTCATGCAGGATGCCCTTGGTAGTTGGCGGGACTGGCTCGTGCTGACGAAAACTGCCGAAAAGACATTTAGCGATGTCCCCGACTCCGCCCTGGTGTCGGCCCTGCGCAATGTGACCCGGGCAAAATTGCGCCAAGCGATGCAGGTCGTAACCAATACCCGAACCTTGCTGCTGTCCAGGCCGGTGGCGGCCGTTCGTTCCAGCGGATCGGCGGAGGCAGTTGGAATGGCGACGCACCGCAGACCTGCTGCGAGTTCTGCTGAGTTGCCAAGAGCTGCGAGCGCGTAACGACTTCACGCGTTTGAAAGATTTCCCTTCGCCTCCAAAGTCTAACTGCGCGATGAGTGAAGGGCGACGGCAGAGAACTGCTTGTCAGCCGATCGCCCATCTTCCTTGATAGCATGGGCCCTGACACATGCCGACGTTCGCTGCCATCGATATTGGATCCAATTCCGTCCGCTTGAAAATCGCACGCCTGAAAGGGTCCCGGCTTGAGCCCATTCACGAGGACCGAGAAGTAACCCGCTTGGGGGAATCGGTCTTCAAGGCTGGATTTCTCTCTCCCGAAGCGATGGCGGAGACCATAAAAGTGCTACGGCGTTTTCATCGCGCCGCGCAACGGCTGGCTGCCGATGTGGTGCGAGTCGTGGCGACCAGCGCTCTCCGCGACGCGCGAAATTCACAGGCATTCTTGGAGTGGGTACGTTCCGCCACCGGATGGAAGGTGGAAATCATCTCGGGCCTGGAAGAAGCTCGCCTGATTCACCTGGGCTTGACTTCCATGGGGCGAGTGGGGGCTTCGCCGGTCCTGATGATTGATCTGGGCGGCGGCAGTTGCGAACTGACGATCTCAAAGGAAGGTCACATACGGGATACTGTGAGCTTGCCGCTGGGCGCGGTACGGTTGACCAATGAATTCTTACGTCATGATCCGCCGCGCAAAAGTGAGCTGAAAAGGTTACGCGGATTTGTGGAGCGAGAGGTATCGCGCGTGGCTGGCCGCGTGGTGGCGGCGCGAGTCAAAGTGGTAGTGGCGACGTCCGGTACTGCAGCGGCGCTGGCCGCGGTTGCAAACCATCTACAGAAAAACTCAGGCACCCGCCCAGCCGGAAGCGTGTCGCGACCGGTGATGAAACGCATTGCCAAGCTTATTTGCCGTCTTCCCATTGAGCAGCGGCGGAAGCTTGAGGGTATTGGCCCCCGGCGCGCCGAAATCATCGCCGCCGGGGCGCAAGTGTACGAGGAACTGCTCGAGCTTTGTCATCTACATGGATTCCGCTATTCGCCACTCGGCTTGCGAGATGGCCTGTTGGCACAGATGGCCGCGGACTCTGATCACGGGACGCGTTCGGGAAAGCAGATCGAATCGGAACGCTGGGATTCGATTACCAACGCGGTCCGGCATTATCGGGTAGAGATGGGGCACGCGCTGCAAGTGCGCGAGTCGGCAATGCAGTTGTTCAAGGCGCTGAAACCAGTCCACCGCCTGCCGCCGGAGTACGCGGAATGGCTTTCGGCAGCCGCGATGTTGTACGAAGTTGGCGACTACGTAAATCGGAGCGGACGCCACCGGCACACTTACTACATTATTTCCAACTCGGAAATTCTGGGATATACGCCGGACCAGAGGAAAATCATCGCCTCGATCGCACGCTACTTGGGCAAGTCGCGACCAGTTCCCGGGACCGGGCCATTGAAAGTGTTGAATCCGGGCGATCAACAGTTGGTGCGCAAAGCTTCGCTGTTGTTGCGACTGGCCCGTGCGCTCAACCTGGGGCGTAGTCGCACAGTTCAGAAGATCCGCATACAAATAAGCGATGGAGCGGTACGGCTAAGACTTCTGCCGCGCAAGAGAATGGGCGTGGATCTGGAGCTGTGGGCGATTGAAAAGGATCGAGGTTATTTCCGCGAAGTCTTCGGGCGGGAGCTTTCAGCCGCTGAAGTATAGAGAGTACGCAGGATCTTGGGAGTCAAACACCATTGCAGCGCGGCACTGTTTCTCCGCGTCTCCACTTTGGCCACCGCTGCCTTTTTTAACTCGACTGCGGCTTCGCAACCGGTGTCACTGATGATGCGCCCGAGGAACTCGCTCAAATTGGGGTTATGTCCAACCAGCATGATGGATTCCTGTTTGGCGTACTTATCGAGGAGCTTGCGAAAATCGGAAAAGACACCCTCCGGTAGAAGAGCCGGCTCGATCTGTAACTTGCCTTCGTGACCGATCTCGTTGGCCACCAGGGATGCGGTTTGTGTGGCACGCTTCAAAGGACTGGAGATAATGGCGTCTACTTGCACGTCCAACGCGGCCAAACCACGGCCTACATAGCCACACTGCTCGATACCCTCTTTGTCCAACGCGCGTTTCTCGTCTTTTTTGGGATCGGCGATGTGCTGACCAGCATTGGCGTGGCGCAAAAAGTAAATAATCATCTCAACCTATTCGTTCCTTTCGGCGAAGCTTTGTCATGGGCAACGCCGCCGGCGAGGGGATAGTGTCCATTGCTTGCTTACCTTCCGCCAGTTCGATGAGAAATTCCTGCGCGTTGAATGCGGCCGCGCCAGTTGGCGGTTTTAGGTTGCGTTTTCCGCGTTGCGCCTTCCAGGCACGGACATAGGTACCATCTTCTTGCAGCACGCGAGCCTTCACATTGTCCGCCAGATAGGCGGCCAGAATCTCCTGTCGCACCCGCTCGCGAAAGAGCATGTCTCTTAGAGGAAACATTACTTCGACGCGCTCGTATAGATTGCGCGGCATCCAATCCGCGCTGCTCAAATAAACTTCGTCCTCGCCGCCGTTGGAGAAGTAAAAGATGCGGCTGTGCTCCAGGAAGCGGCCCACGATGCTCCGCACCCGGATGTTGTCGCTCACCCCCCGGACTCCAGGACGCAAGGCACACATACCGCGAACGATCAGATCAATTTCCACTCCAGCCTGGGAAGCGCGGTAAAGAGCCATGATGATGTTCTTATCAAGCAGTGCATTCATTTTGGCAACGATGCGGGCCGGCCGGTGGTGGCGGGCATGCTCCGCCTCGCGATCAATTAACCCCAGCGAATTTTCCGCCAGATCAAGCGGTGCGACCAGTAGAGGCGCATAGGTGGGATGCTCGGCGTAAGCAGTCAGGAAGCTGAATACATCATGGACGGCACCAGTGATCTCCGGATCGGCAGTAAGCAAGCTGAGATCGGTATAAATGCGGGCGGTGGCGCCATTGTAGTTTCCGGTGCCAAGGTGGGCATAGCGACGAGTCACACCGTCCGGGTCGCGCCGCACAAGAAGTGAGAGTTTGCAGTGAGTCTTCAACCCTACGAGGCCATGAAATACCTGTACGCCGGCATCCTCGAGGTCGCGGGACCAGCGGATATTCGAAGCTTCATCAAAACGGGCCTTCAGCTCAACCACGGCGGTCACCTCTTTTTTCTCCGCGGCACTGATCAGGGCCGGAACGATGAGTGAATGCTCGCTGGTGCGATAGAGCGTCTGCTTGATGGACAATACACGATCATCTTCGGCTGCCGCTTCGATGAAAGATACGACCGCATCGAAAGAGTCAAAGGGGTGATGCAACAACACATCGTGACGACGCAGCTCTTCGAACAAGTCTTTGGATTTGGAGGTCAGTCGCAATTCGCGGGGCACGAAGGGTTTGAACTTCAGCTCAGGGTGAGCAGTTTGTTCGTAGATATTGAAAAGCCGGGAAAGATTGACTGGGCCGTTTACGGAGAAAACCTGCCAGGGTTCAAGCTCGAAAACGGTGCGCAGGCGGTCGATGATTTCGGGATCAGCATCGGCCTCGATTTCAAGCCGCACCGCGTCTCCTTTGCGGCGATTGTGCAGCTCGGAACGCACCGACTCGAGCAGGCTGCGCGATTCTTCTTCTTGAAGATAGAGGTTGCTGTTGCGGGTCACACGGAATGCAGCCGAGGAAACAATGTCATAACCGTGATACATACGAGAAGCGTGCCATGCGACCAGGTCGGCGAGGAAAATGAAATCGTCGGTTCCTTCTGAAGGCAGGCGCACCAAGCGGGGCAAGGCACGCGGAACCGTAACAACACCAGTGTAGGTGAGGGCCGAGCGACGGCGGCGGCGAAGCAGGAAGGCTACGCAAAGAGCTTTATTGATGACGCGAGGAAATGGGTGGGCCGGGTCAACCGTGACCGGGGTTAGAAGCGGATCGAGTTCCTTTTCACAATACTCCGCGATGAATTCGTTGGCCTTGCTGTCAAGTTCATGCAGGCCGAGTACGCGAATTCCTTTCTCTGCCAGCGCAGGTCGCAACTTCTCATTCCAGCAAAGGTACTGCTCTTCCACAAATTCATGCGTCTGACGATTCACCAGCTCGCGCTCTTCCAACAAGGTGAGGCCGTCAGGCCCGGCGTCCGTATAACCGTCTTCCAGTTGTTGCACTAATCCTGCGACCCGGACCTCAAAAAACTCGTCCAAATTGCTGGCGCTGATAGAGAGGAACTTCACGCGCTCCAATAGCGGATTCTGGTCATCTTGAGCTTCCTCGAGAACACGCCAGTCAAACGCCAGCCAGGAGGATTCACGATTAATGTAGTAACCGGGATCGTCAAGAGAAATGCGGACCATAAGCTAGTGATATTTGTTGGCAGGCATGTGTTTAAGGATAGTTAACTGCAATTCGCCGCCGTCGGACCGTTTCACAAACATGGCATGCTTTTCAAACCTGGCCTGAAGGGTTGCTCCAGCTTTCCAGCTTTCTGGCAGAGGGTCATCGGCGTGTCGCGGGTTAAATTCACCCACCCATACTGTATCTCTCAATTGCACTGCCACCTGGTAAAAGGGGTCGTCCTCAGTAATCGGGGTGTTGACGAGAGAACGCGAGTGCGAGCTTTTTGTTGGACGTCAATGATAGTTACGGTTTGATATCCCTTCTCTACCGCCAGGAGATGCGGAAGGAATACGGCCAGGATCAGAGAGCCTATTAAAATGCATCGGCGATTCATAAGCCAAACATTCAGTATAAAACATAAGCCTGCTTCGACCGAATCTAACAGGTGGCACCTGCCAAGCCCTCGTCGCATGAGTGATTGATTTCTGCTGGATTTGTGTCGGCCATTTGTACCACCCAATTGTTACAGGAATGTTACGGTCGGGTGAATTTATAGCGAGAGTGAGACGCAGTTTGCCCAGTTGGTACGTTGCTAACTAGATAATCGCGTGGAAGCGCCCAGGTTCCGCCTACTAAGGGCTAGCTCACGCGGCGTAGAACCTACTGTCCGGAATCCAGGCGGGCAATCTCGCGAGCGAAAAGCGGATTGTTGGGAAATTCATCGCGAAGCGAAGCCAGCAGGGCGCGGGCGCGGGGCTTGTCTTTGTCGTGCACATAGGCAATTGCCAGAAGGATGCGCGCGAACGGAGCCAGATATTGCCCGTGCGCGGCGGTGAGTTGAAGTTCGGTAATTCCGCGCTGTTTGTCTCCCGAGACTCCTCCCAGGCGTAAAAACCAACGCACTGGCGCGGCCATGGTGCCGACTATGTATTGGCTGATCCCGGTTGCAATGTGTGCGTCATAACACGTGGGATCAACGGCGAGCAGTTGCTGGGCCCACGCGGTCGCGTCCTTCGTTAAATGCAGAGAGACCAGGTTGCGTTTCTCGATCAGTGCGGCGTAGTCAGCTTGCAGACCGGAAGAAAGCGTCATAGCGAATAGAGCATCCCTATCTTTCCGATCCTTGGCCAGCCGTGCTCTTGCCAGGGTTTGAGCACGATTGATGGCGCTATCGAATTGGGTCCGAATAACGGGATCAGGCGAAAGCTTTTTGCGCGCCTTGAATGCACTGTCGCTGGCGTAGAACTGGGACTCCAGAATTCCGAGCCGCTGGAATTCAGAAAACAAAAAACCGGCCGCCTCGCCCACGGGCCCGACAGGATTATCAGCGCGTCCCTGTTCCCAGGAAGAGAACTCCTGTTGAGCTCGAGGGAAATCCAGGTTGTAAAGCAAGCGGAAGCCTCGATCGAGAGACGGGCCGGCTGTTAGATCCGCAGCTTTAACCGGCACGCTGATACAGAGTGACATCAGCAAAAGCGATACTATAGCGAGCCGAATGGTTAGACGGCTCGCTGGTTGGGGTACCGGTCCAATTATTATCGAACTCTTTATCGAACCACCAGTTTCAGCCATTCTTCGATTTTGTGTAATCTTTGAAACCATATCAGACTAACAGCACTCTCTTGTGTATTAAGTTAGATGCACAGAGAAACTGAGGTTACGTGGCATATCGCCGAGCCGTTGTAAAAAATCTGTCATTTTTTAAGGCAAGATACGAACTCGAGGACGGAGCAAGGTGAGCGATCCGGTTGTGCGACATGCCCCGGGCGCGCCCGGTATCGAGCCGCGTTGGACATCCAGCGCCAAATCTGGTGTCGGTACCGCCTTAACCCGTGAAAGCCGCGTGTGGTTTACTTTGAGCCACGGAATCCTGAACGAAGTCTATTTCCCCCGGGTGGACCAGGCTTGTACGCGCGACCAGGGGTTGCTCATCACCGATGGCAGCACTTTCTTTTCGGAAGAAAAACGGCATTGCAAATTTGCAAACCGTCCCTTCGAGCCTGGAATACCCGTCTACGAGCTGACGAATACCTGTAACGAGGGGCGTTATCAAGTTCACAAGGAAGTTCTGACCGATCCTTATCGCAATGTAGTTTTGCAGAAAATCCGTTTCGAGCCGTTACATGGCAAGCTGGCGGACTACCACCTCTATGCTCTGCTGGCTCCTCACCTCGCAAATTTCGGATACGGCAATACCGGCTGGGTGGGCGACTACAAGGGTGTCCCCATGTTGTTTGCCGAACGCGGAAGCACTGCATTGGCCCTCGCGTGTTCAGTGCCCTGGCTAAAATTGTCGGCCGGTTTTGTAGGGACATCCGATGGTTGGCAGGATATCTCACAGCACTACCAAATGACCTGGGACTATACCCGCGCCGAGAATGGAAATGTTGCGTTGACGGGCGAAGTCGATCTCTTGGCCGGGGACGGAGTATTCATACTGGCATTGGGATTTGGCGGCATCTGGTCAGAGGCGGGACAGCACGCACTCTCCAGCCTTCTTGAAAATTACGCGGATATTCGCAGGGAATACGTCGGACAATGGAAAGGCTGGCACCAGCGACTCTTGAAGCTGGATGATCTGGAACGCGATTGCGACCTCTACCGCGCCAGCATGTCGGTGTTGCGCGCGCACGAATCGAAAGATTTCCTGGGCGGCACCATCGCCAGCTTGTCCATTCCATGGGGATTTAACAAAGGGGATGAAGACCTGGGTGGATATCATCTGGTTTGGCCACGTGATCTGGTGGAGACGGCAGGGGGATTTGTAGCCGCTGGCGCCGTCGAAGACGCCATTCGCGTGCTGCGCTATCTGGAGGTCACGCAGGAAGAAGATGGCCACTGGGCGCAAAATCTGTGGCTGGACGGGCGTCCTTATTGGGGAGGCCTGCAAATGGATGAGGCCGCGCTTCCCATCCTGCTCGTGGATCTGCTCTGGCGGAAGGCCCCCGGCGCGATGGAGGACCCAAAACGCTGGTGGCCTATGGTTCGTAAGGCCGCCGGGTTCCTGGTGCGCAACGGGCCGGTAACACAGCAGGACCGCTGGGAAGAAGATGCAGGGTACTCGCCATTCACTTTGGCGGTGGAAGTGGCCAGCCTGTTGGCGGCAGCAGATGTGGCGGAGGAGCTGAGACAGTTTGACACTGCGGGTTATCTGCGGGACACGGCCGATGCCTGGAATGACTGCATCGAGCGCTGGGTATATGCAACGGGCAGCGATCTGGCCCGGCAGGTCGGGGTCGAAGGATATTACGTACGGATTGCACCGCCAGAAACGGAGTCGGCTGCGTCCCCACTGGAGGGATTCGTCCCCATCAAGAACCGTCCTCCGGATCACAGCATGGATGATGCTGCGCATGTGATCAGCCCCGATGCGCTGGCCCTGGTGCGTTTTGGACTGCGTGCGCCTGACGATCCCCGCATCGTGAATACGGTCAAAGTCATTGATGCCCTGCTGCGTGCCAAGTTGCCGCAGGGTCCCTGCTGGTATCGCTACAACGGCGACGGCTATGGCGAGCACGAAGACGGATCGCCCTTCGATGGTACCGGCATCGGCCGACCTTGGCCCTTACTCGCAGGAGAACGTGGGCATTACGAACTGGCTGCAGGACGGCCTGACTCGGCGGACGCCCTGTTGCGAGTGATGGAGTATTCGACACTGGGAAGCAGGCTGATTCCTGAACAAGTTTGGGATTCGGCGGACATTCCCGAGCGGGAGTTGTTTTTGGGAAAGGCCACAGGATCGGCTTGTCCTCTGGTGTGGGCGCATGCCGAGTACATCAAGCTGCGACGATCGTTACGCGATGGCACAATCTTCGATCAGCCGTCGCAAACAGTGCAACGCTACGTGTTCGAGAAATGTCCGTGCCGGGTTTTCACCTGGCGCTTCAACAATAAGTGTCACGCTTCTCCGTGTGGAAAAATCTTGCGGTTGGATCTGCTCGCTCCGGCGATGGTGCATTGGAGCTTTGACGGTTGGCACACTGCACGAGACTCCGATACCTGGGACACGGGGCTGGGCGTGCACGTGGTTTCGCTGCCGACGGAGAGGCTCGAGGTGGGGCGGCAGATTGTGTTCACGTTCTTGTGGTTGAAAGATAATCGCTGGGAAGGAACTGATTTTAGCGTGGTAGTTGAGTAAAGTATTACGTCCCGCCCCCTTGCCGGACTCACCGGTCTCGCAAATTCTTCCAGTCGATATTTGGTCCGATGCACAGGTCCGGTAAGACTGCAATGCTGCCCTCTCTCGCCGAGCTTTTACCGTTTCAGAGAGACAGCCAGGCGTAGGCGGCTAGCGACAGCTCGACCGGCTTTGAATGCAGGAATGAACTTCCATCCGAGGGCCGCGTTGATCAAGTCTGCATTCCCCGACCTCGCTTTTCCAGCCAGTTCGGCGGACCGAACTTTTCCCGCAGCATCGATAACCAAGTCCAGTAGAACCTCCGAGTCGGCCAAATGCTGATCTGAAATTTCCACCGGAGGTGGGTACCGAAGCAGCATCGGTGCAGGTGGAACTACTTCCCGTTTGCTTCCTCCTGACTCGCTCACCGAATCGAAGATCGTCGCGTGCTTTCTGCTGCTACCTGGGCGGACCGTCGACACACCATTGACCCGGGAACCGAGCCCTCGAGCCCGTGCACTCAGGATTGCTGCACGAATCCGATCAGTATCCGCAGGCGGCCACATATCTACAAGCGTGGGCCACGCCTGCTGTTCACGGCCACTGTAAAGATAGGAGCAAACAATTTCCAATACTTTGACTTTCACTCCTCGCAGGTGGTGCAACCGATCGACAGACAACTGAGCAAGGGGAGACAACTTCCCGTCACTACTCTTGAAATCGCGCAGGTCTGCGGAGTCAAGCTGTTTCCTGACCTCCGCGATTTTTCGGTCAAAGGAGGGCTGAAATTCGGAACTCACGTCCAGTAACTTGCCGTCTGCGAAGCGGAGCACGATCGGCGGTGCAAAGTCCAATTCGCTCATAGCCAAGTTCTCGAAGCCTACCGTTGCAGCGGCATCATCGGTCCAGATTTCAATGCGGCCATCGAGATCTGTATCAGCCGCGCTGAAGAAGCTCCCCCCGGCAATGCTGAGCAGCAACCGTGGCGGCTTTTCGAGAGAATAAATCTGATATTCCGTGCAGCATTCTCTATCCGTTCTCTTCACTTGAAACGCAGCCACTGGCACGCCTAGGTTAAGGTCCACCCCGAAGGCGTCGACATCGAGCTGCGAAACCCCGGTCATGACCACAAGAGTCTGCTGGTTCCAAGTAAAAGTTGCTTCACATGTCCGGGTCGCCAACCCTCGATTCCGGGCGGCTCCAACGTGGAGTTTCACTCCGGTGTGAAATTCCGCTTCAAAATTGCCGTCACCATCGCTGCACAATACATCATGGACTTGCGCATGGCAGAATTTCGACATTACAAAAAAAAGACACAGCAATGTCATTACTATGCGCTGGGTGTACCTTGAACGCTTCTTGGGCATGGTCCGACTCGGCTTACGGCACATCTTGTCGAATATTATGAGGCCGGTTGTAGTCTTGTTAGGTGTGTGGGGACGTTTGCTCCGAGTTGCCGAAGCACGTCCCTCGCGGTGTGAACACCACAAATTATCTAACTAGCTCTGCCGCTGCCCTCGCATTTTCTGCTGTCTCCACCCCCCAACGACGCGCAATATCCATGTAGAGTGCTGCTGCGCACAGTGCGGAGCCGGCAAGCAGAGCAATTCCCTTCCACGCTGGTCCCATCAATAAGCGTCCAAGTCCGAAGAGTGCCAGATAAACCATGGAGCAGCCGAGGGCCCAGGCGATGAGGTTGCGTCCCAGGTCGTGTGTCGGCGGAATATCGGGTGTAAGGCGGGCAACAGGTTTCCAACCGGAAACATGAGGATGAACCTTGCGGTAAAAACTCACCAGCACCTGCTCAGGTTCCGCGGCGGTGACCAGGGTGACGACAACCCAGACGAGCGTAGTTAGTGCCGTAGTAGCGAGCGCGGTCTTGGCAAAGACTACAGGTGCAGTGCCCGAAAAAGGTGCGATCACCCGTAGCACTACAGTTGCCACCATGGCCGTCGCCATCGCGGAGATTTCGCTCCACGCATTGATACGCCACCAGTACCAGCGCAGCAGGTAGACACCGCCGGTGCCCGCGCCGATCTCCAGCACAAATTCCCATCCCGAGCGGATAGAGGCCAGTTGGGCAGAAACGTAAGCCGAGGCGATCACCAGCAAAACCGTTGCCAGGCGTGAGATCTGGACGTAATGCTTCTCGGTGGCATCACGCTTAATGAACCGGCGATAGAAATCGGCCACCAGATAAGAGGCGCCCCAGTTGAGCTGCGTAGCGATGGTTGACATGAATGCCGCCATGAAACCCGCGACTACGATCCCGCGTAACGCCGGCGGCACATAGTGGGTGACGATGAGCATGTAGCCGGTTTCCGGATGCTCCAAATGAGGGTAGAGGACGATAGCTGCGAGCGCAGTGAGTATCCACGGCCATGGGCGTACCGCATAATGCGCGATGTTGAACCAGAGCACCGACAGCAGCCCGTGACGCTCGTCGCGCGAACTGAAAATGCGCTGCGCGATATAGCCGCCACCGCCAGGCTCCGCTCCTGGATACCAGAATGCCCACCATTGAATACCCAGGTTCACCAGAAAAGTCAGGGCGGGCAAAGTCCATAGCGCTTCTGAAGTGATTGGCCGCGAGAAGTCGGGAAAAAACGATGTTGCATCGCCAGCGTTTGGTCCGGCTGCGGCTCGCATATCAGCCAGCTTGCTTAACATCATGCTCATGCCGCCGGTAGCGCGGACAGCGTACCAGGCCACTCCGATCACAATTGTCATTTTCAAAGCAAACTGGAAGAGATCGGTCCAGAGCACACCCCAAAGTCCGCCCAAGGCGACATAAATCCCGGTGAAAGGGATAAGGAAGAACACGCAAATAGCCAGCGCATTGCGTTCGCTGACCCCCATCGTGGTGGCGACGATGCTGGTCATGGCTTTCGTGACCCAGCCCAGGATCAGGCAATTCATCAGCAGGCCCAGATAGATAGCGCGGAAACCACGCAGGAATGCGGCAGGCTTTCCGGAATAACGCATTTCGGCGAACTGCACGTCAGTAAGCAGGCCGGAGCGGCGCCACAGGCGGGCGAAGAGAAAAACGGTCATCATTCCAGACAGCAGGAAGGCCCACCACAGCCAGTTTCCAGCTACGCCCTGCGTGTACACCAGGCCGGTGACGACTAACGGAGTGTCGGCGGCGAAAGTGGTCGCGACCATTGAGGTGCCCGCCAGCCACCAACTGACCGAGCGACCCGACAAGAAATAGTCGTCCACGCTCTTGCCGGAGCGTCCGCGGAAATGGAGGCCGAGGAAGAGGGTAATCGCCAGGTAAAGGACAATTGCCGACCAGTCGAGGATCGTGAAGTTCATTTGGGCGTCAAGGATACTTCAGGTTGGATTGGATTTCGCAAGTATTCTTGCGAAAACCGGGCGGTCCACTATCTCGCTACCCGGTATAGACCAGTTCCACGACTGTGCAATCATCGCCGAGCGGTGTGCCACCACAAAATGCAGAAACCGATGCAAAAATGTCTTCCAGGGACGAACCTTTGGCGGCGACGGCCTCCAGGCGTTCGTTATCATAGAAGTCTCCCTTAGCGTTTTCTGCTTCGGTGACGCCATCTGTGACTAAAACCAACCGGTCGCCGGGATGCAAACTACAGCGGTCGCTCTCGTAGGTAGCATCGGCAAGGAGTCCCACCGGCAGGTTGCCGTGCGAGGGGCGGATGACCTCATGATTACAAACTAACAGTGGCGGAATATGCCCGCAGTTCACGTATTCCAGCTCACCATCACGCCGGACGCGGGCGATGATCACGGTAGCGTATTTTTCTCCCAGGTGCTTTTTGGTAAAGAAACGGTTGACCGCGGCAACGATTTCAGGCAGCGGAGTGCGAGCGGTCAGTTGGGAATAAATCATTCCTTGCAGAGTCGAGGCCAGCAATGCGGCAGAGACTCCCTTGCCGCTGACATCCGCCAAAACAACCGCCAGGCCGTCTTCGGTATTGACGGCGTCGAAGAAGTCGCCGCCAATTTCTTTGCAGGATAAGTTCCGGCCGCGCAGGGTGGCGAATGGCACTTCCGGAATAGTGACCGCCATCAGGCCTTGTTGCATGGAAGCGGCAATGGACAACTCCTGCTGGTAACGGCGTGCCGCTTCCTCGGCCTGCACGAGCCGGGCGTTCTCGATCAGCGAAGCAGCCTCGCGTGCGATGGCACGCAATATATCGTTGCTGACCTGGGAAATATCGCGCGAGGCGAAGCGGGAATCCACGTAGAGTGCGCCCATGACTTCCCCGGTTGCCGGGGACGGAAGCGGCACCTCAGCATCGCGCGTGGTCTGCACCTGAGGTTTGAGTAAGGGAATGCAAATCACTGTGCGCAGATCGTAAGCGACAATACTCTGGCGTCCAGCGAGATCGAGCGACTGGCTGGTATCGGTGATCAGAAATTCCGAGTTCGCACTCAGCGCCTCGTCCAGGATGGAGTGGGAAATAGTCTTATCGTCGAGGAGCGGCTCTCCCTTATAGTTGCGTCCGGCGGCAAGCCGCAACTTCCCTTCCTCGTCCTTGAGGAAAATGTAGCCTCTCTCAGCGCGAGTCAATTTCAGGGTGGCATCGGTCAATGTGACCAGAATTTCATCCAGCACGCCCATGGTGTTCAGCTTGCGCGCGGCTTCCAGGAAGAGGGTAAGCTTCTCCAGGTCGGTGGTCTCGGTCGAGATGTGAATCCCGGAAATCTGGCTGAGGAAATCGCGGGCCGTGTTCGAGCCCGCCTGCACGGGATGGAAAATGACGTAAGCCACCTCGCGCACGCCGAATTCCAAGCGATCATTGCGCTGCAATTTCTGGCGCTGCACTTTTTCGCCATTTACAAAGGTGCCGTGCTTGCTGCTTTGGTCGACAACGTAAAACTCACCATTGTCAGAGAGAATGAGGGCGTGATCACGCGACACGCGTGGATCGGCAATCACCAGATCCTTATCCACTTTTCTGCCCACCGTGAACGGGGTGTGGTCGAGGGCGATAGAGCGCTGGTCATTTCCCTGCACGTAAACCAATGAGGGAAACACTCCTGACCCGGAGTCCGAAACCGGCCCGGTGATTGGTTGGGAGGCCATGAGGGTCTTGCACTCTTTCTCCAACAAGAATACGGCGACGATAAGAGTTTACCGACAAATAACTGCTGCTGCGATCATCTTAATGATGGCAGGATTGGGGACCGGCGGGAAGAGGTCGAAAAGGCCTGACATCTCATGACACCCATTCTGCCAAATTAGGGCTGCGAGGTCCCCCGTTCAGGCGCCGCCGCGATTAAAAGCGGCAATCGCCTGCTGCTCATTGTCGTAGACCTCGAACACGGTAGCGAGCTTGGTGATCTGCAGCACGTCACGAAGCCTTTGTCCCAGGCCGGTGAGTTTGATATCCGCGCCGGCAGAGCGGGCAGATGAGTAGACGCCAACCAGTGTTCCCAGCCCGCCGCTATCAATGTAAGTCACTCCAGAAAGGTTCAATAAAACACGCTTGGTCGAGCCAAGGAGCTTTTTCAGAGTGTCGCGTAATGCCGTGGCTTCTTCACCGAAGACGATTCGGCCGCTACAGGAGACAATCGTCACACCGTCAGCCGTACGCGCTTCTATCTTGAGCGTCATCGAATCCTCCCTAGAAAGGGCAAGAGTGCTGGAAAAGCCTAACGCGTGCCTTGCAGGCAATGCAAGCAGGCGGCACGTGACTGCAATCGCTAGCGGAGCAGCGTCGCGCCTTCCAGCACAGTTTCGTCTCGCTTTCGATCCCGAAGGACGTCACTGAGTAACAAAGCTAGCAACCCCGCGATAACAGGCGGAATGCCCAACATGCTGTACAACGGTACAGCCCATGCTCCCTGCAAGGACGAAGGTGGGACCGCGAGGGCGCCCAGCATCAGTCCCAAGGACGCCAACCACGGCCACAATATGAGCCCAGCAGCCAACACACAGAGAAAACGAGCGACTGAATTTCTAGCCCATAGCAAACTCCAGGAGCGCGCGAGGAGAAATACACCCGGCAGCAACAGGACCTGATTGTAGGGCGATGTCATGGGAATCACGACTAAGGTCATGGCGAGCAGCAGCGAAAAGACAAGAGCGAATTCAGGAGAATGCGCGGGGTATTTCCGCAATCGCCGGCACACGCCGGCGAGTCCCAGCAACGCAAGCACCGTCAGCACGGTTCCCCATTTAGGAGTGAGCAGGAGGTCAAATGCGCCTCCCCCAGCGTAATGGCGATAAGCAAGTATTGCCTGGCAAAAGCGGCTAATCCAGCCGGGCAGAATGTATTCGGCTCCCCCCATTAAAAGAGAGATGGTAAAGGCGAATCCCCAGAACAAGCGCTGACGTTCGCGCCATTGGCTTACGCTCCAGAGCAGCAACCATGCTGCGGGCAGCACCGCGATTTGTGGCTTGATCGTGGCCAGAGCCAGCAGAATCCCAGCCAGGAAGAGATGTCCTCCCGCCAGCAACGCCGCACTGCCCGCGATCATGACCGCTACCACAAGAGTCAATTGCTGCAACTTGATGCCCTGAACTACGGAAAAACAGCTAATGGTCATAATCAGCAACGCTGCCAGTATTGGGCCGGAAGGCCGCCATTGCAGGAAACGAAGCCACAGAAGAACGCTGGCGGCGCTCAGCAGCCACAGCATCGCACGGAAAACAGCCTGCACATCTTGAAACGGCAGATGAACCGTTGGAGCAATCAGGAATACTACGTACACGGGGTAGACAAATCCCACCTGATCCTTAGGATCGTCGGGCCGCGAAGGGTCGAGCGGTCGTCCGTAGTATCCCATCTGAATCTCGCGAGTGACTTCTGCGCTATAGGGATCACGGTGATGCAACAGAAGCTCTCGAGCGCCGAGCCATCTTGGGTAGAGGTCCGATAAATTTCCGCGCGGTATACCGTGTGCCGCTGCGTACGCTAACTGTTCGGGGATCAGGACTCGCTGAAAATAAAACCAGGTGCTGGCCGCAAATATCAGCGACAGTAGCACGGCAAGTAGGGGCTTATGGCGCAAACTCATCGCGGAGATCAGATTCCCAGGCAAACGCTCCAGTTTGGTTAACGGCCTCATGTTACAACTTATGCGATCGCAAATTACTATGCGCGTGCGAATCACGGTCTCGCTGATGATCGGCTTGTGCAGTGGCGCCTTCTGCTGGACTTTGTTGAGGCGTTTTCAGTTGGGCGCTGGTGATTTCAATTGGAGCTTCGACGCTGCTCGTGCCCTGCTTGCACACCGTGATCCATTTACTTCTCCGCCCCCAGGGGTAGTACCGTATCCCTTGCCGGCCGCGCTTTTCGCTTTACCATTCGCGGTTTTTCCACGGGAACTGGCAGCCGGAATATTTTTCGGCGTTAGTTCCGGGTTGCTGGCTTTCGGCCTGACTCGCGAGGGCTACACCCGGCTGCTGCTGTTTCTTGCCTATCCCTACTGGGCAGCCCTGCTTGTGGCCCAGTGGACGCCACTCATCACGGCGGTCGCATTCTTCCCTTTCCTCTTGCCCCTCACAATGGCCAAACCGCAAGTCGGCTTGCCGGTTGCGTTGACTCACTTGTCACGACGCGGGCTGGCGGGGTGCTTCGCGGTCTTGCTGCTAACCTTCATTTTGATGCCTGACTGGCCGGCGCACTGGATACCGCAATTAAAGGGATACCAGCATTACTTTCCCATCCTTGTGTTGCCCGGGCCAATCCTCCTGCTGGCGCTTCTGCGATATCGCGATTCTGATGCTCAGCTTTTGTTCCTTGCCAGCATCATGCCGCAGCGTTGGTTCTACGATCCCCTTATCTTGTGGTTAATTCCGAAGTCCCGGCGCGAAATTCTGGCCACCGTTTTCTTCAGTTGGGGTGCGGGCATTTGGCGCTGGTATCACATGCCGACTAGTTTTACTCAGGTTGGACGGTGGACTGTGCTTTTCATTTACCTGCCCATGCTGGTGGTCGTGCTGCGCCGGAGGCCTAAAACAGTGACCGCGCGGGTTGCACCCGACGGCTGAGGCTACCCGCCTCCGCGTCCATTCTGCAGATCATCCGCGCAATCGCAGACATCCAGACCAGAATCAGCCACCCCAAGAGTGCCAAACGGTTGTAGCGCATCAGCAGGAGAAGCTGTAGAGGCGAGAAGAACAGCGCCGCAATCCCGCATGCTACGGCAACATCCGGCAAGCCGCCAATTCTATCTTTATTGAGCAATTGGTCGCTCGTCAGAAATACAGGAAGCATGAGCATGCTTAGGTCGTATCCCATGGCGTGGTAGCTGACGAGCACGGTCACAATCATCGCCAAGGAAAACTTTAGATGCGACGAATCCGCATGGTCGGCAATGCGGCACGTCCACGCGGCAAAAACAACCAGGGCGAGGGAGAAAATCAGTGGCAACGGAGTCTTATGAGATTCGGATAGCGGAAGCAAGTGGAGAATACCGCGTAGATTCGGCATGTCGGCGGGCACGATCGCTCCCCGGCCCATGATTTCTTCGAGGTGCAATACATATCTGGGATAGGACATCAACCCCTTAACGCCCACAATGAATGCTGAAATCACTGCCAGTGCCATGGCGACCGGAATAAAACCATACAAAATTCTTTTTCTTCGCTGCACCAATAACAATAGGACGAATGGCAGCACGAGGTGAAATTTGAATAATCCAAGAGCGAGCAAGGCTCCGGCGAGGACAGGCCTCTGCTTCTTTATCGAGATGAACGCCATGGCGTAAAGGAATAAGAGCAAAATCGCGTCCTGTCCTTGTACGAGCGCAAAGAAAATCGGAAAGAACGCCAGGCTAGCCAGAAGCCAGAGCAGCGGCGAATAACTTTGAAGCTGCGGAAGATATGGCCGCAAAAGGAACGGCAAGGCAACCAGCATGGCTATGTTGAGCACATCCCAAAGCACGAACGCCTGGACGTAAGACAAGTAACTGAATGGAGCAAAGAACAAAGCTTCGATGGGAGGATGGGTATAAGGCAGCGCACCGCGGCGAATAGGGACCTCGGGCGCAAACTCCTCCTGCACCATGAACTGGACGCTCTCATCGTAGAGCTGATGACCTAGTCCCTGGCGCACTATGCTGGCTGCGCAATAATAAATGGCGAAATCTGAATATCCCTTCTGAATCTGTTTCCTGACATTCCAGAATACGATCGTATGAATCAGAACCATGGCTCCGAGATAAAGGACGACGGCCGTTCTTGGCGCAGAGGGTTTCATTCGTGTGGGTCGCCACAATGTGAGCGTCGCAGAGTTAGCCATAGAAATATAAAGATAGTCTCTGAACTATGGCGCGCCATAGAGCTGTCGGTAAACATTGGCGTTTCGCAGAATGGCCTGCACGTACTCGCGGGTTTCGGTGAATGGGATTGACTCCACGAACTCTTGTGCATCGCGATATTTCCCTTGCGAAAGCCAGTCCTGGACGCGGTCTGAACCCGCGTTGTAAGCGGCGAGCGCGTATTCGAACGCGCCGAACTTATCTACCATGCCGCGAAAGTATCGGGTTCCAAGCTGCAAGTTCACAGCAGGCGTAAACAGTTGTGTGGCATTGAAGTGGCGAAGCTTTTCTTCTTTGGCGACCAGCTTGCCGGTTTTTGGCAACAGTTGCATCAATCCAACAGCGTTTTTGTTGGACACTGCGGCAGCGTTGAACTCGGATTCCTGACGGATCAATGAAGCCACCAAATAGGGATCGAGCGCGTTTTGCGAAGAAAACTTTTTCAGATCAGTCCAATAGGGCTTGGGAAATAGTGCCTCCCAATAGTTCCGCGGCAAGTCCGGAATGTCTACGGCGAAGTAGTTGGGGACAGTGCGCTTCATGATTTGGATGGCGCGATTGTACTGGCCGCCATCGGCGTAGAGGCGAGCCGCTTCAGGCGCCTCCCAGTTGCCCTTGTCTTCCGCGGCGGCAGCTTGCAATTCTCGAACCGCGAAATCAACCAGGCCTCCGTTGGCGAGTAGTTGCGCTTTTTGAACTTCTAGATCGTCAGTCGGAATCTCGTCGTCAATGATCTTCGCCTTGGCCGGCAGCGTCTGCACCTTGTCCAGGATCTCGTAGTGAACCGGATCGTCGGACGGCTTAAGTCCCTTCAGGCGCTGGCGCGCCAGTTCGCCGTAGTAATAATTGCGAAAGCGATCCGAGAGCTTGACATAAAATGCGCGCGCCTTTTCGATATCGCCTTCTTCTTCGGCAAGCCGCGCCCGCCAGTACAGCGCCGGTGGAACTTCGGCTGCTGCCGGATACCACGAGATCTGATCCTCGAACTGGCTCTTGGCTTCGTCGTTGTGTCCTTGCCTCAGGGTCAGCCATGCTGCCTTCCAGTGCGCATAAGCGGCCCGGCTGCCATCGGGAAAACGCTGTTGCAGCTCGCGGTAGGCTTCAATCGCCTTGTCATAGTCGTGCTTGAGAAGGTATATGTTTCCGGCGGTAAGCAGCGACTGCTCGAACCAGGGACTGGTGGGGGCGGACTGGCGCAACTGTTCAACGGTGCGGAGAAAGCCGCCATCATCGTCGGATGCGCGCGCAATCTCTCCCATCAGGTAAAGCCGCTGCGCGCCCGCTTCGCCGGCGCTCTCCGGCACAGATGCGATAATCTGCTTGCCTTCCTTGGCGTGCCCGCTGCGAAGCAGCGCGCTGGCCAGCGCCAGTTGAACGCCGGGCTTCTCCTCCGCACCGACTTCGTTCAGCAGTGCGCGATATTCGTCTGCAGCGTCGCTGTAGCGCTTGCCTTTCGCAAGCAGGTCTGCACGCGTCTTGCGTTCTGTGACCGTGGCCGAAGTCTGACCCAGCTTTCGCAGTTCCGTGCCCGCTATATCCGCTTCGAAACTTGTGGGCATGGTGTAATCAAGATTGCGCAGCGCGGGGGCCTCTTTCGCCTTCTGCCCGGTGGCTTCGTAAGCGCGTCCCAGCACCAACTCTGCATCTGCGCGAACGGGCTGACGCTGCTTTTCAAGTACCGCCAAGGCTTCGTCCCCTCGGCTCTCAGTGAGCAGCGCGTTGGCATATAAAACGCCTGCGTCCCGAATCAACTGTGAGTCAGGATACTTAGTGGCAAATTCCGCCAGAGTGGCGACCGCCTCGGCATTTCTTCCCGATTGCAAATAAGAGTTGCCGAGATAATAGCTAACGTAATCGCCGAGGTCGCCGGCATTCGCCTTGGCCCGGTTCAGCGGGTCGATGGCCTTGGCGTAATCATGATCGACAACGTGCGCGTAACCAAGCACCAGCCAGGCTAGCGCCCCGGCATCTTCTTTGGCATGCCGCCGTGCATAGGTTTCCACCCCTGTGTAGGCCTGGGGAGTGCGGTCCTGCAACAACTGTTGTGCCATAGGCCGCAAGCTCGCGGAAGCTACAAACGCCTTGCGCATGCGTCGCAGCCGGGGCGTGGAGACCTTGCGCTTGCGTTTTTTGCTGCCGGCTTTTGTAGCCTTGCTTTTTGTTGTTGCCGAAGGTTTCTTGACCGCGGACGACTTGGGATGAGTGCTCCCGGTTTGTCGAGTAGCGGATGCCGATTGGGCGGATACCGCGGAAATGACGTTAAAAGAAAAAGCCCAGATTAATGCTAGCACCCGGACCAACTGGCGACGATGCCACACGACTCTCAACCTATCGCCGAAAATTGGCGCCCATAATTGACAAGTCGTCCTCGGCCAGGCTGCGGACGACCTCGTTTTGGAAGTAGTTGCCGCTGGCAGCCACAGTATTGCCATAACGCTTCTGGAAAGTGGACCGGCTCTTTTCAATGTCTTCTTTCAGGCGGTCGTACAAATCTTTTTTCTTGCGGCCTTCGGTGACCTTGGCTTGATTGTAGAGCTTGATTTCGTCCACCAGCAGCTTGGCGAAACGCTGCGCCTTGCGATGAACTTCCGCCTCGTCCGCAGGCATATTGGAAAGTGCGTCGCCGGCAGCACCACTGCTTGCTCCTGCTGCAGCAGACATCGCTGCCTCAGTCACGGGAGTATCTTCGACCGGAGTTTCCTCAGGCACATGTGCCCTGGCAACTGGCGCAGCCGCCGGCGCTTCGGAATGCAGCGCATGCTTCGGCGCGTGCGCGGCGAAAGGATCCATCACAGAGGGGGCGGACTGGGCAGCCACCGGCGTGGGCGCTTCCATTTTTTCCGCTGACTCAGCCGTGCCCTCGCGCTGCGATTGCTTGCGCAGTGAAACCACTTCCAGCCAGGCGCTGGTTGCGACTACTAGAACTTCCAGCGCCGTCGGATCTGCTTGTCCCTCAGCGTCAACACCGCCGTCCGCATACACCAGCGCCGCAACTTTGTCTTTGAGCATCAAGGGCAGAACATGCGCCTGATCCGCGGCGGGCTTCCCAAATCGTTCGATGAAGCGCGCATCCATTTTGGATGCATTGCCGCTGGCACGCGTTCGGTCGCGAAGCGCTTGCGCTCCCAAACCTGAAGTCACGTCGAGCGAAAAATCTTTAATGGAATCGCTATCAGCAAAACCGCGCGCCTGCCAGCCGGTAGCTGCTCCGGCTTTAACTACGAACAAAGCCGCGCGCCCACAATACCGCGTAGCACCCTCCAGCAAAGCGCGCAGGATCTCTCTTTGCGTGGTGCCGGCATGAACCCCCGAGATGGCCGTCAGAAGATCGTTGAAACTCGCTCCCGGAGCTCCCGATGACGCTGCCAGTTGAGGCTGCAACTCCTGGAGCACTCGCTGCACCAGTTCGTCGCGAAGCCGCGGAACATGGCTCTCCAGCACCTTAGAGACGACCCGTTCGACGACTTTCTCAATCTGGTTCCGTTCAGACATTCCTGATCTACCCTTGAAACCCCGACACTTCGTGCACCAACCGGTCTAAACCCTGATTATATGGCACTTGCCATGAATGCCAGAGGACACGCAAGTACGTGTTCTGCTGCGCAGAAATCCCCTGCCTGGAATTTATCCCAAACAGCCGGGTTATTCATACGTCAAAAGAATTGGGCGGAAAGCCGGGTTACCAAGTAAAATAACATTTCGTGACCACGCGCTACGCCTGAAAATAACTGCATCGGACGGACAATGAGTACCATCCAACCCAGAGTAGAACAGCCAGTCAGTGATGAACTGGCGCTGGTTCAGGCAGCCAAGGGCGGCGACGTCGCGGCGTTCGAAGAGTTAGTTCGACGCTACGACCGCAACGTGTTCCGCATCGCGCAGCACATTACGCAGAACCGGGAAGATGCGGAAGACGTAGTCCAAGACGCATTCCTGAAGGCGTACACAAACCTGGGACAGTTTCAGGGCCAGTCCAAGTTTTACACCTGGCTGGTGCGTATCGCCGTCAACGAAGCGTTAATGAAATTGCGCCGGCGGCGGCCGGAACGTACGGTCTCCTTAGACGAAGAGGTCAAGACCGAAGATGATTCTCTCCCCCGCGAAGTTGCGGACTGGAGCCCCAACCCCGAACAGCAATATAGCCAGGCGGAGTTGCGCGAGATCTTGACCCGAACCATCCAGGGCCTTCCCCCGGGCTTCCGGACGGTGTTTGTACTGCGTGATGTAGAAGGTCTTTCGACCGAGGAAACGGCTGAGGCATTGGATCTCAGCATTCCGGCGGTCAAGTCGCGATTGTTGCGCGCTCGCCTGCAATTGCGGGAGCGGCTCAGTCGCTTCTTTCAGAAGCCTGAGAGTGGAGATGGCAACAAGTGAAATGCTCTGAATTTCTACAAGAGCTGACGAATTATCTCGACGGTGTGATCGACGACCGCACCAAGTCCGAACTCGAAGATCACCTGGCTTGGTGTCACAACTGCTACGTGGTTTGCGACACCACCAAGAAGACCATCGAGATTTACCGGGACTCGCAGCTCTACGAATTGCCGGAAGACCTGCGTACCCGTCTCCGCTCCGCCATCGTTTCTAAGTGCCAGCAGCACAAGAAAACCGGTCCGCAGAGCGTTTGAGGCGACCTTTAGGGCTGGTAACCCGGTAACCTGCAAGATGTTGCACATGGACGCCTTCTCGCGGCCTATGTTTCCCCGTTGTTTCTTTCCTCACCTCACCTCTCATCAAATCGCTTGAGGGGAACCTTTTTCAGACTCGCTGAATCTAAGTGATTGAAGCTGCAAAAAATCTGGCGAAGTGTCTGGATAAACGTTTCCAGGTGAAGGGGTGTTTGGGAGGTTGTATGTTCGCAAGATTGCTGGATGCATTCTTTGGGTGCTGGCACAGTCACTACAGTTTTCCAATCACCGTTCGTTCTGGATCGAGGCGCAGTGGAGCCGCTTCCCTCACCGGGACCTATGTGGTGTGTCTGGATTGCGGCAAGGAATTTGCCTACGACTGGCGCGAGATGAAGCTGGTTTCTGGTCTGCGGGACAACCCGAAGGGAGTCCACGCGCTGGCCGCGAAGCAAGTTTAGGGATGCTACTTTTCTGGATAGTCTACGGTTGGAGGAATAGTGGATACGGATTTACTTCACGACTGGATGATCAGACTTCGCACTGCCGGTAAGCAACGTCATAAGCATGTCGACCGTTTTTCGGCCTTCACCTTCTTGTTCTGAAAGATCAACCCCCAGAAAACTGTCCTGCGGTTCCAGGGACTCCACCCCGGCTTGCATTTCGTTTGGATTGAGTTGCTGAATCCAGATTATTCGAAACTTGGCTTTATGCGATCCGCGCTGCAAAGTTACAGTTTCTCCGACCTGCAACTCCGTTCGCAGACCCCCCAGCCGCGCCCCTGCGCGGGCTAAGTCGACGGTGTAGGCAAGCTGAGTAGTGCCGCGGACTGAAACCTTGACTGGCAGCACTGTTTTTCTGCGGTGGTGTGCACGTCGTTCCGCCATCTGCCCCATTATTGTGCCAATCGAATGCATGGCAAAGTTACTGAGGTCACGGCCCATCGGTTGCCCAACCAGATTGGTGCTTGTAGACTTCTCGCTACGGTATTTTGATAAACACGCGAGCAATCATCGTATTCGTGATTGGCGTCACTGCTGGCGCTATTTCGCAATCTGATTCCCTGACGTTGCAAGCTGCGGCCACCCCTGAAACTGGATTCGTATCACGCGCAAATTACACAAACGCGTTCTTCGGTTTCTCGCTATCGCTTCCTCAGGATGCGCCAATTCGAGATTTCAATGTCCCTTCGCGGGGCGCTGGAGCTCACGCCCTGTTCGGCCTGCAAAGCCAGACCAATGGCCTCACCGTTCTTAGCGTCATGGCACAAGAAGCCCTCCGCCCAACTGAGGCTAAAGAATTGGTATCGCGCGATTCTGCTCACATTCGGAAGCTCCACATCGCAGGAAAGGAATTCTGGAGGAGTGAATCACAAGAGAAGACAAAAGCGGGCAAATTGCGGTCGACGAATTACGCAACTGCGTTGAATGGGTATGTCCTGCAATTCATGCTCGTCTCCTTCGATCCAAAGCTCGCCGATGAATTGGAACACGACATCGAGTCCATAACCTTCTTTGACCCGGCCAAAGCCAAGGAAGTGGCAGGACCCGACAGCCGCCCCTATATTGTCGCCAAGCCCGCCGTAGGAAAATAAGCGCAAAACAAAACCGGCGGCCGCAGCCGCCGGTTAATTTACATCTTCAATCCTAATTCTGGTTCTGGTCCTCGCGACGCTTCAGAGTAGGACGATCATCGTCCGGACTCTTGCTGTCTCCGCTCTTGGTGCTCGCCGTGGTGCGTCGCAGGCTGGGCTTGCCAGTTTCCTTCTGGTCCAGCACCTTGCGCCGGTTTTCGAGAGCGGCCAGCCGCCCCTTTACGTCGTCAAACTCGGATGTCGTGACTACGTACTGCGCCCGCGCCGGTAGTATTCGCCCAATCTCCTCCTGCGACTTCGAGATGCGGTCGGGAGTCTGAGGGTGAGTGCCGAAAGCTTTTGCCAGAGTGCCGGGCTTTTTCTTCTCCTGCGCCCGCACTTTTTCAAAGAAACTGATGAACGCGTTGGGATCGTATCCCGACTTGTACATGTATTGCAGACCAAGGTAATCGGCCTCCGCCTCGAAGCCGCGCTGGAAGCTCAGGAAAGTCATAGGCAATCCCAACCCCGCCGCCGAGCGCACCGCATAGCCGATGCCGCCACCCACAAAGATCAGTGGGATGGTACCGATATTCGCCCACTGCGCGCGGGTCATCTGCCGCGTAGCATGCCGGGCTGCAACGTGTGCGATCTCGTGCGCCATGACGCCGGCCAGTTCTGCTTCTTCATCCGCCGCCAGGATCAAACCGGAGTTCACATAGAAGAATCCGCCCGGGAGCGCGAAGGCGTTGATGTCATCGGCGTCAATGACCTTAATGGTGAAAGGCACCTGCGCGTCGGAATTGCGCACCAGGTTCTGCCCGATACGGTTCACGTACTCGGTCACTACCGGATCCTGGATCAGCTTTACGCTGGCCTCCACCTGCTGGGCATATTCCTTGCCCATGCGAATCTCGCTTTCGAGCGAGTACCAGTTGCCCATGCCGCGTCCGCCCATCTTGCGGTTGCCAATGGCGTCCACGTCATTCTTGCCACCGTCATGCTTGATCTTGCTGTCGTCCTTCTGAGGAATTACCGGCGGCGTGGTGACCTGGTCGGTTGGGGCAGCGCCTGCGGCTGCATTCTTATCCTGGGAAGTAGTACCCTGGTCTTGCGCCACAGCCCACGGCGTGACGCAAAACATCAGCGCAGCGGCAATTGCCAACAGACGACGCTTCATAAAACACTCCCTAATCCGCCCTTTCGGACGATATCCCATTATAACTCCGCTTCCAAGAGGGATTTTCCTTGGATCCTATAAGTCATTGGACGCCGAAAGCGGCTGCCAGGTTACCCGATATTACTGTCGGGCGGCGACTTGCGCGCTTTCCGGTGTCGGCTTCTCGCCACTAAACCGGATAAAGCCTTCATTTCGCCACGATTTCGAACTCCACCCGAACCTCATTCTTGACCTTGACCGCGCCGCCACCGACGGTAACCGGGGTGATGCCGAAGGCCGTCTGCTTCAGTACGGCCACTCCCCGATAGCGCCCACCTTGGCCCTCGACCTCGACCCTCATTGGACGCGTCTGGCCGTGCAGGGTGAGATCCCCATCGACGACGAATTTGCTCGAGCCGAGCTTCTCCACTTGGGTAGAACGAAAACTGATATTGGGGAACTTCTCGGTGTCGAGCACTTTCGGCCCTAACATCGTCTGTTGGATTTCTGCCCGATCTTTATCGGACACGTCCTGGTCCATGACTTTCATCTGGTGCGCATTCACCACTAGGTCCACGACCGGTTTCTCGTCGGAAAACGACCCCCGCTCGATGGGCGCAGTAATCTCATGATTGTGTCCAAAGGCCGAGAAAAGGCCTGCCTTGTAAACGTGGACTGTCATGACCGATTTTTCCACATCGATCAGCCTCGATGCGTCGGCTGCCCCGGCAAGCGGCACGAATGTCGCGCACAGTAGGCCAACTAGCACTCGCATTAGGAGTCCTTTCTTCTAAGATTGCCCTTAGCGGGCGTCGTCTCGGAGCCGCTTTCCGAGGAAAAAACATTGCGCCCGGGCCACAGACCTTGTCGACAACCTTTCAGTCTGATGCAAACTAATAAGTCCGAAATGTCAAAAGAATGTCTCGGTAATGTAGTCTTTGTCGCGTCCTGGCTTGCGATGCCCTGCCCGCCGTCGTAACATGACGCCCTTCAACCTTGAGGAGGCCTCGCTTGCTCGATCGCCGCCGATTCATATTCTCCGCTGCCGGCCTCGCCGGAACTCTCGCCATTCCTAATCGGCTGATCGCGCAGCTTGCCTCTGCTCCGGCGAACCTTCCGGATCCCAAACAATACAGCAATAACGACGACGCATACTGGCTAGAACTGCGCAAACAGTTTCTTATTCCCGGCGACGAGATCTACCTGAATAACGGTACTGTCGGCTCCAGTCCTGCGCCGGTGCTGCGCGCCATATTCGACGGCTACAACACCACCGAGAAAATGGACCAGCAAGACCCGGAAGATTATCCCATCTGGGGCTACGCCGCATGGAATGAATTTCGTGACCCGCTGGCCGCCTTCGTGGGGTGCAAGCGCGACGAAATTGCCATGTTGCGCAACGCCACTGAGGCCAACAGCTACATTGCCAACGGCGTCGATATGAAGGCCGGCGACGAAGTGCTGATGACCGACCAGGAGCATCCCGGCGGCGAGCAGCCCTGGCAGCTTAAAGCCAAACGCTACGGCATTGTGATTAAGAAAGTCACTCTGCCGAAGCCGGTTCAGAATCCTGCGCAGGTGCTGAACCTGTTCAGCGACGCCATCGGCCCTCGCACGCGTGTCGTGTTCTTCAGCCACATCACGACAGTGACGGGGGTCGTTCTTCCGGCCAAAGAGCTGTGCGGCCTGGCGCGTTCTAAAGGCGTTCTCTCCGCCGTTGACGGCGCCCATGTCCCCGGCATGATGCACCTGAATGTCAAGGATCTGGGCTGTGACATGTACTCGGCCAGCCCGCACAAATGGCTGCAAGCGCCCAAAGGTTCAGGCTTCCTTTGCCTGCGAGACGAGGTCATCGACCGGCTTTGGAATACCATTGCCACCGAAGGCTGGGACGAGCCTCAACTGCGCGCCGAACGCTTCCAGCGCATCGGCAGTTCGAACGTGCCTGCACTCTGGGGCCTGCGCGCCGCCATCCAAGTGGCCAACCAGATTGGCATGGACCGCATTGAGCGCCGCCATCGCCAAATGTGCGATTACATTCTTGAAGAAATGATCAAGCGCGGCGCTGAGTCATGGACATCGCCGGATCCATCGCTCCGTTGCGCCATTGCCACAGTTAATGTGCCGCCCATTCAGCGTATGGATTTGGAGAATTGGTTGTGGAAGACACACAAGATCCGCATCCGCGGCGGCGAACCCTCGAAGCTGCGGCTGTCGACGCCCTACTACTTGCAGAAGAAAGAGATTGCCCGGTTCTTGGAAAAGTTTGATGAGTATAAAAAAGCTCACTCAGAGTCGTAATGCGAATTCTGCGTGAGACTCCGCCAGAAGCTGTGGAGTCAAATTGCTGCGGCCACCGATTGCAAAAGCCCCAGATAATCCCAGAAAGTGCCCAAGTCGCGCCTTACCAGAATTGAGTTAGCACGTCTATTAGACAGAATGGGTTGGGGCCGCGTCTCAGTCCGCGATCTAACATTGCTGCTGGTTGCCATTGCTGCCGGCAGCGTACTTCTAACTGCACAGGTCGAAATTCCGAACTCCGGCGGAAGAGCGGCGGCTGCAGTCCGGACCGAGCATGCGCCCCGCTTGGACGGAACTCTCAACGATCCGATTTGGCAAACTGCGCCGCCCATCGCTGATTTCCGTCAGCGCGAGCCACTTGAAACCTCTCCTCCCACAGAGAGGACCGAAGTTCGCATGCTCTACGATGCCCGCCACATTTACTTTGGCATCCACTGTTACGACAAGTCCGCTGCCGACATTGTTGCCACTCAGTTGCGTCGAGATCTGTCTATGGATCTTGACGATAACTTTGCCATCATGATCGATCCCACGCTGACCCACCGGAACGGCTACATCTTCGAAGTGAATCCACTGGGCACTCAGCGCGATGGCGAAATCATCGAAGAACAGGCCCCGCAGAATGACTCGATTGTAGACCCAAGCTGGGATGGGCTTTGGACATCCGCAGCAAAGATTACCAGTGACGGCTGGACCGCAACTGTCTCCATTCCCTTCAGCACGCTAAATTTTCGCGGTGGCTCGGAGGTAAGCTGGGGACTCAACTTCCGCCGCTTCATCCGCCGCAAGAATGAAGAGGACGTTTGGTCCGGCTACAGACGGATCTTTGGCTTCTGGCGGGTCTCCCAGGCTGGGCGGCTTCAAGGTCTCAAGGGAATTGAAAGTGGCCCCCTGTTGGTCATAAAGCCTTATGCGCTTGCAGGCGCACAGGCGTTCTCCGGCCAGCCATGGAGCGCGCTTCACAGCGCCGGAGGCGATATCAAGTACGGCCTCGCCAGCAACCTCATCGCGGTGGGCACAATCAACACTGATTTCTCCGACGCAGATGTGGATCAGCAGCAGTTCA
>QIAP01000223.1 GCA_003225075.1 Acidobacteriota bacterium
CGAGTTCACCGGTCTTATGCGAATCATAGTAGGAGACCGACAGCCTGCCGATGTGCGCCTGGACGCGTTTGCGCATATCGGAAATCATTCGTTGTGCGGACTTGGAGAGCAGTTGCGTAAGCGTAAAGGAGGAAAGTCCCTGAATTAAAGTAGCGGCGATCACCGAAAGCACAATCGGCATAAGAAGACGCATCTGGTGCGCGGCAAAGACATTGTCCACGAGAAATTTTGTGGAAGCGGGCAGGACCAGGCCGCACAGGCGGTTGATGGTCATCAGGAGGAAACCGAGGACCAGAATGCCTTTCCTCGGTCGCAACAAGGCCCAGATTTCGGGAAGCGCCTTCCAGACTTCAGTGGGGCTCTTCTTAGGTTTCGCGGCGCTCTTCGTGTCTGGTTTGATGTTCGGGTGAACGGAAGTTGCAGTTGTGGGTTGAGAGGACATTCGGTCTTGGCTTCCTGATATGAATACCGGTTTTTATTGGATGCGGAGTATGGAACTTTGACTATACGCCAGAAGGCGAGTTTGTGCGCGAATCGCAACGGCGTGAGTGGCAAATTGATAAGCTGAACGAAGTTATTTGCCGGGAGAAGAGCGGTTCGCAAAACGCTTGCGGACTTGGGCAAGGAAACCGTCTTTATCTTTGTGGATGAGCCGGACGAGGGCTTGATTGCCGGTGTCTTCGTAGGCGGCGGCCCACAAAACCATTTCGGTAAGAACGGGCGCGAGGCCGAGGCCTTTCGGCGTGAGGGAATAGATCTGTTTACGACCATCGGAGGGATCGCGCGCGGATGCGATGATGCCGTAATTTTCAAGGCGCAGGAGGCGGTCAGCGAGAATGTTGGACGCGATGCGCTCGTGGGAATTCAAAAATTCCTTGAAAGTGCGGTAACCGAGCAACATCATGTCGCGAATAATGAGCAATGACCAGCGATCGCCGAGCATTTCAACGGAGGCGTTTAAGGGACACCCCGAGCGGCGCTTATAGGCGGGTTTCCTCGCTGGCATAATTTACGATAGCATTTTAACTTGCAATTCACAAGTGACATTGGCAGACTGGCGTTCGCTCTGGTGACACAGTTCGGCGGGATTTAGACTGCAGCGAAAAAAGCCACTGCGCAGTTTGCCGCGTCTAAATAGCCCATTGGATTTCCGGCTCGACTAAGAAATAATTCCGCGGGTACGGGCGACGGCCCGGAAGGGACAGACAAGGATGAGCACAGTTCGAGTATCAGTAGGGACGCGCAAAGGCGCGTTTGTGTTGACGTCCGATGGCAAGCGGGAGAAATGGGACGTGAGTGGTCCGCATTTTGCGGGCTGGGAGATGTATCACCTGAAGGGGTCGCCGGCGGATCCGAATCGCCTGTATGCTTCGCAAACGAGCGGGTGGTTTGGGCAGATCATCCAGCGCTCAGACGACGGCGGCAAAACCTGGTTCCAGCCGGGTACACCACCGGGCGAGACGACCACGCCGGAGGGAATGCCGAAAGGCGACAGCAACAAATTCACGTACGACACTTCCGCTGAAACCGGCAAACCGCTGACGACGCATCAATGGTATGACGGTACGCAGCATCCGTGGGAGTTCAAGCGCGTGTGGCATTTGGAGCCATCGCTGAGCGATCCGGATACGGTGTACGCGGGAGTAGAGGATGCGGCGTTGTTCCGCACAACAAACGGGGGACGGACATGGGAGGAGCTTTCGGGCTTGCGCGGGCATGGGACCGGACCGAAATGGCAACCGGGCGCGGGAGGGATGTGTTTGCACACGATCCTGCTGGATCCAACAGTTAAGGGGAGAATGTTCATTGCGATTTCAGCGGCAGGAGCATTCCGGAGTGATGATGCGGGCAAAACATGGAAGCCGATCAACCAAGGCCTTAAATCGCAATATATTCCTAGCCCCGAGGCAGAAGTGGGACATTGCGTGCATCGGATTGCGCAGCACAAGTCGCGGCCGGATACATTGTTCATGCAGAAGCATTGGGATGTGATGCGCACGGACAATGCCGGAGAGTCATGGCAGGAAGTGAGCGGAAACCTGCCGACAGATTTTGGATTCGTGATTGACGTGCATGCACATGAACCGGAAACGATTTATGTGGTACCGATCAAGAGCGACTCAGAACACTATCCGCTCGAGGGGAAGTTGCGCGTGTATCGCAGCAAGACTGGTGGCAACGAATGGGAAGAGCTGACGCGTGGCTTGCCACAGAGCAATTGTTTCGTGAACGTGCTGCGCGACGCGATGGCAGTGGATTCGCTCGATAAGTGCGGAATCTATTTCGGGACGACGGGCGGTCAGGTGTATGCATCGGCGGACGCCGGGGATAGTTGGGCGCCGATCGTGCGCGATCTGCCGGCCGTACTCTCGGTCGAGGTGCAGACATTGCCATGATCCGTGTCGTGCTTCCGGCGCATTTGC
>QIAP01000060.1 GCA_003225075.1 Acidobacteriota bacterium
GGGATCAGTTCCTCCAACGTGACCGGAAACAGCGTTCCTTGCGTCCGTCCTTCTCCCTGCATAAAGCCCATGAAAAATGCCCTCGCTCCCGCGAGGGCATCTTCGCATTTATTTTCCGCCGGGCCCAGTGTTTCGTAACAGTCTGTTAGGCGGGGCTTTTGTTGCTATGGTCGTCGCGTGCACACGAGTAACTTCAAAAGTCTGATTGCACGAGAAGAAAATCGCCCCGGGTCACTCTACGGCACAGGCGTGCGACATTACGCCACACTAGTAACTGCAGCCGTCGTCACTCAGAGTGTTCTTGTTTTGTTAGTTTTGCGTTACGGAGCGCCGAGGATTTTGGCGGAATCATACGACGCCCTAAAGCAACCTCGGTCCGTTATCGGCCGCAGTTGCCCGCTTAACGATTTGTAGTTGTAGCAGTCCAAATCGGGCGCCCTTTCGTCAAGAAGATGGTTGAATATGCCACAGATTCTTTTGTCACGCAACGGATAATATTCCGTGAGCGCGGTGAGCACTGACGTCTCTACCCACCTATGGTCAGCACCACCCGAAACCGCGCCTTCCCGCTAATCATTGGGCTTCGACGGCCTTTTCCAGCGGGCAGCGTTCGATCATTGCGCGGACGCCAGTGAATGCGCTGAACTTCCTGGTATCTTGGGAGTCTTTGGCGGTACCGCGGCCCATCACTGGATCGAGTGGTGTCCGCAGAAATATCCAACATGAATTTTGGTGGACCTGGTCGGGATCGAACCGACGACCTCTTCCATGCCATGGAAGCGCGCTCCCAGCTGCGCCACAGGCCCACACTTTAGTGAAGGGACAAACAGTCTCAGTAGTCTTTCGGGTGTGACGGCGATTAAACCAATTCTCCCCCACCTGTTAGCGATAGTCAATCTGGACGCGACGTATTTTGAGAAACCGTAGAAAATTAGTATCCTGAATCTGCTATAGCTTGGAAGATGAATTGGAGCCTCATGAAACACGCAGCCCTGCTGGTTGTGTTGTTGCCCACAATGATCGCAACCGCCCAGGTTCAATCAGCTAGCCAGGGTGGGGCGCCGCCGGTTTCTTATACCTCCGTCAGTCAATTGAACATGCTGCTCTCAGAAGTGGAGCAGGCGGCACAGAGTACTGCGGCAGATCTCAGCAGAGTGCGCGTGGACAAGTGGAAGACCGATTCTTCCAACAAGCGTCAAATGCAGGCCGATGTGGAGTCGGTGCGGCGCAATTTACAGTCCGCACTGCCGGAAATTACTAACCAATTGCGTTCTTCTCCCGAAGATCTTGCGGCGACCTTCAAGCTGTATCGAAATCTGGATGCGCTGTACGACGTGTTCAGATCGGTGGTTGAGTCGGCGGGCGCATTTGGTTCGAAGGATGAATTTCAGTCGCTGTCAAACGATCTTAGTTCGTTCGAGCGTTCTCGACGTTCGCTGGCTGACCGTCTGGATAATCTGAGTGCTTCCAAAGAAGCGGAACTGAATCGTTTACGTATGCAGGTGAAGAACCTGGCTACTGCGACTCAGCCACCAAAGAAAGTCATTGTTGACGACACCGAACCTGTCAAGAAGCCAACTAAGAAGAAAACAGCTCCCAAGACTGCAAAGCCAGCCACCGGCGTACAACCGTCTCAGCAACCGACGCAACCGCAGTGAAATAACCTTTCTTTTTCCTCGCGCGAGCTTTCCCCCCGAGCTTCCCATGGACCGGCATTATCCTTCGCTTTTTCAAACAACACTTTCGCCCCTATTCGTTTCTTATTGCAAATAAAGGTCTTAGGGGTGATTCTTGTTTGGGAACTCAGGACCTTGATTCGGAGTCTATGTATCCAGGACGGTTGTGTGGGTCCTGACGGAAAAGATGCGCGGCGAATTACTTTTGGTGCAGAGTGGCGAGCCGAAAAAACCTATAATAGGGGTGTCGCCATGAGAGTCATGGCGGGAGCAACTACCTTGGGTGATCTCGCAAGCGCGATTGGAGTTCGGGATCAGGAATCCGCAATCGTGGCGGAACTGAAGGCCGGGTCGGAAGATGCTTATGCCTGGTTGATTGGCGAGTTCCATCAGCCGATTTACAACCTGGTATATAGGATCGTTGCTGACCCTTCCGATGCGGCCGATACTACGCAAGAGGTGTTCCTGAAAGTGTTTCGGGGAATGAAGCATTTCCACGGGGAGTCCAGCCTTAAGACTTGGATTTACAGAATCGCGCTGCACGAAGCGTCCAATCGCAGGCGTTGGTGGTTTCGCCATAAAGCGCATGAGATATCGATGGAACCGGCTGAAGCAGATGAAGGCGCGATGGGCCCGGGAGACAGGCTGACGGACGAAAGAGATTCGCCATTCGACACCTTTGCCCACGAAGAAGTTCGCAGTCGTGTGGAACAGGAACTACGCAAGGTACCGGAACCATACCGCAGCACGCTAATTTTGCGGGATCTGGAAGAAATGTCATACGAAGAAGTTGCTGAGATCACGCAAGTCTCGCTGGGGACGGTCAAATCGCGGCTAACGCGCGGGCGGGAGGCGCTCAAGCAACGACTGACGCCCTACATTCGCGAGGTAGGCCAGGAGTTGGGCCTGGGCAGCGGGCAAGAGCGCCGTTCGGAAAGTAGAAATGCTCAAGGTCCCACGGTCGGCAGGAGAATTGAGGTGAGGCCATGAAGTGCGGTGAGGCCAGGTCGCTGTTCTCGCCGTATCTTGACGGCGCGGTCACAGGCACTCAAATGCATGCGCTAAGTGTGCATCTTCAGGATTGTTCCAGATGCGAACGGGAGTACCTGCTACTGCGCAAGAGCCAGCAATTGCTGGTGGGGCTGGGGCGCAGGAAGGCGCCGCCTGATTTGGCGCTGAAACTGCGGGTCGTCGTTTCCCAAGAGATTGCCGGGATCAAACGTCCGCGTTTTCAAGGAGTACTGGTGCGACTGGAAAATGCGATTGACGCGTTCATGGTTCCGGTTACAGCGGGACTGGTGAGCGCAGTGGTTATCTTCGGTATCCTAATGGGCTTCTTCGCGTTACCGGAAACGTTACAGGGGAACAATGACGACGTGCCGCTTATGCTCTACACCGCACCAGAACTTCAGCAATCCGCCTTTGGCACGACGTTAAATTCTATCAATGCGGATTCTCTTCTGATTGAAGCGTCGGTAGATGCCAATGGTCGAATTGAAGATTACCGAATCATTTCCGATCCCAACGACTCCAAGGATCTGTTGCCGCAAGTGAAGAACATGCTCATCTTCACTACCTTTCGTCCGGCAACGACAATGGGGAGGCCAACATCGGGGCGGGCGGTATTGTCTTTTTCCAAGATCAGCGTGCGGGGATAGGACTCTTCTCGCTTGAGCGTCTGTTCCCATCGCTGACAGGTAATAGGTTGCCCCGTTGACCCTCCCGCGCTGAGACCTTTACACTGTTTGTAGTCTCCGTGTCCCGCCACCCTGCAGGAGGTTTTCCTGGGTTCTAAGTATCGATGCTGGCTTTTTGCGGCTGTTTTCGGGCTGTCGGTACGCGTGTGTCTGGCTCAGAACACGCCCAAGGTGACCCTCGAGACCAGCGAAACTCTTTTTTCCGTTCTGACGGCCATAAACGCGTGCGGCTACGACCAGGAACTGGGCGTATCCGATCCATTGCGGGCTCAGATCCGCTCGGAAGTGGCGAAAAGCATTCAGGCTTCGGCAGAATCGCAAGAAGCTAGCCAGACAATGTGTGAGTTTTACAAGGAGCACCAGCAGCCCGACGCTTCCCGGGAGCTGGCACAATATGTTTCGCTGGCGCTGTCCTTGACCGGTCCGCCGTTCACGCCAAGAAGCCGGGATTCAGAGACTCCGAAACCCAAGCCAGGCGAAACTGTGCAGATGAAGGAAACACAACTTCCTCCGGACGCTACTTATGTAACCGGGTTTATTCCACTGCTGCAGAAGTTCTATGACACGGCTGGACTAAAGGTCATTTGGCAGCATCATCGTGAAGCTTATTCGGCGCTGACAAACCGCTATCACGAACCACTTTCCAAGATGCTGTTCGGTACGGAAATGTATTTGAAGCTGCCTTCGGCAGGATATCTGGGGCGGCAGTTCACGGTTTACCTGGATCCAATGGGCGCTCCCGGTCAAACCAACGCGAGAAATTATGGCAGCGATTATTATGTCGTGATTTCTCCGGGTCCGTCGCTCAAGATGCAGCAGATTCGCCATACATACCTGCATTACCTGCTGGATCCGTTTGCGCTGAAGAATGGCTCGGCGATAAAGCGTTTGGAGCCGCTGCTGGATTCGGTGAAGACTGCTCCGATGGACGAGAATTTCAAAAATGACATCTTACTTATGGTTACCGAATGTCTGGTACGAGCCATCGAAGCGCGCAACATGGGTTCGTCAAAGACTCCGGAAACAGAACGCGCTAAAGCAGTAGAAGAATCCGTGCAAGAAGGGTTCGTTCTGACCCGCTATTTTTATGATGCGTTGATTCAGTTCGAAAAGGGGCCTGAGGGTCTGCGCAATGTCTATCCAGATCTCCTGGGGAAGGTCGATGTGGGAAGGGAAGCGAAACGGGCTTCGCAAATACAATTTGCCAGCGAAGCACCTCCTGAATTGCTGCATTTATCGCGGCCAAATACTGAGCGCTTATTGCTGAATGCCGAGAAGCGGCTTTCCGCTGGGGATCCGCAAGGCGCGCAGAAGCTGGCGCAGCAGGCGCTGGATGAAAACCGTGAAGACCCGGGTCGCGCATTGTTCATTCTGGCGCAGGTGGCTACTATGAATCGCGACATGCAGGGAGCGCGAAACTATTTCGAACGCGCCCTCGAAGTGGCGCAAGAGCCAAAGGTGGTCGCCTGGTCTCACATCTATCTGGGAAGGATTTTCGATTTACAGGAGAACCGCGAAGCCGCTTTGAATCACTACCGGGCTGCAAAAACCGCAGGCGGTTCGCTTCCCGAAGCCAAAGCGGCTGCTGAACGCGGCCTGGAACAGCCCTATGAGCCGCCGGCTTCTCCGCAGTGAACGAGCGTTGGCGGGAAATTTAGAATTCGATTTGAGAAATCGCATTAAGGAGATCGTATGAAGCGAGCAGCAGTCCTAGGAGTAATGCTGGCCATAACGACGTGGGGCGTTGCCCAGACTTATAACCAAAACCAGTCCGCCCCTAAGAACCCGCCGACGCAGCCCGGCAACAATCAACCGGGGACTGCCCAGCAGGGGATACCGCAGCAGCCCGGTACTGCACAGCCGGCACCCGAGGGCAAACGCCCCCCGCAGGCGAAGACGCAGCCTGAGTTCGATGCCTACAAGGCCGCGGCGGCGAATACCGACCCAGCTGCAATGGAAGCTGCAGCTAATGACTTTGCTACCAAGTTTCCTGACAGTGAGCTTCGGGTCATCCTCTTCAAGACCGCGATGCGGGCTTATCAGAGTGCCAATAATGGCGACAAAACCGTGGAATTAGGACGCAAAGTGCTCGCTAGTGATGCCGACGACCCGGAAGCCCTAGTAATTGTGGCCAGCGTACTTGCCGAGCGCACGCGTGATACGGACCTGGATAAAGATCAGCGTCTGGACGAGGCCATGAAAATGGCTCAACACGCTATCCAAACCGTAAATACGGATGTCGCGGTTCCGGCAGGAACGCCGCCAGAGAAGTTGGAGGCCTACAAGGGCCTGCTACTTTCGAATGCCTATTCTATTATCGGAACCCTGGAGTTTAAGAAGGATAACTTTAAAGCCGCCGAGGCCGACTTGCACAAGTCCATCGATGCATTTCCTGCTCAGCCTGATCCAGTGGTGGTATTGCGACTGGCACTGGCTTTGGATAAGCAGGATAAATATCCCGAGGCCCTGACCTATGCGACCAAGGCGTCGGCGTTAACGCAGGAAAATACGCCGGCAGGTAGCTTGGCTCGCCGGGAGTGTGAGCGCGTCGCGCAGCTCTCCAAACAGCCCAAACCAGCGGCTTGCGGAAGTGGTGCGACTCCAGCTCAGAACCAAGTGCCACCGAAATAACGATTCTGCCGGTACAGAACCGAGGAGCTGGCATTCAATTCAGTATGAAAGCAGGAGAAATCGCGGCGCTGGAGTCTGTTCTGGGATATCACTTCAAGCGTCCAGAACTAATTGAACTGGCTCTCACACACACTTCCGATGCGCGGGAGCGAGAGGCTGTGCGTGCATCGGAAATCCTCATCCGGGTGGGGGACAACGAGCAACTGGAGTTTCTTGGGGACGCGGTTCTCGGCCTGGTTACCAGTGAGGAGTTGTTTCAACGGTTGCCCGATTTTCGCGAGGGACAGCTCTCCAAATTGCGTGCCCATTTGGTTAGCGAGAGGCACCTGATCAGAGTTGCGCAGCAATTGGATTTGGGACATTACCTGCGCTTAGGTCGAGGCGAGGAAAAAAGCGGTGGCCGCAGCAAAACGGCCCTGCTGGTCGATGCTCTGGAAGCGGTGCTGGCGGCAATCTACCTGGATGGCGGGCTGGATGCCGCGCGCCAGTTCATTCTGCGTTCCATTGTTGGACCGGAATTGGAGCGCATGGATCTCGCCGCCAGCGGCCTGCCGGTAACCGATTTCAAGTCAGCTCTGCAGGAAACGCTGCAGGCAATGGGGCAGCCCCAGCCTTTCTACGTGCTAGTCAAAGAAGCCGGCCCCGAGCACAGCAAGACGTTCACGGTAGAAGCGCGATTACAGGCCGCCGGTGGGCAAAGCAAACCAGAGTTCGTGGGGCGCGCCGAGGGATCTACAAAAAAACGAGCAGAACAGGATGCAGCCCGCCAGGTGCTCGAGTACCTTTCATCTTTGCCCCGGATCGTGGTGAGCAAGCATGCACGGAAAGGCCGCAGCAGTGCCAGCCAGTGAAGCCGTGATCGTTGCCCGGCCTACGTCCGCCAGCGTGGACTGGCCGGCTTCGCTGCAATCGCTGCTGGCCACGGTGGTGATCGCAACGTTCGTCATTACTTTCGTGGTCCAAGCTTTCCAGATTCCGTCCGAATCTATGGAGAACACGCTGTTGATCGGGGATTACCTGCTGGTTGACAAATTTTGTTACGGCGAAGCCGGCATTTGGGGCGCACTCATGCCGTATCGCAAGATTCAGCGGGGCGACGTTGTGGTGTTCCACTATCCCGTTCGTCCCTCGCAGCATTTCGTGAAGCGCGTGGTAGGCATCCCCGGTGACAGGGTGCGGATGCTTAACCGGCAGGTGTGGGTGAATGGGAATCCCTTGAAAGAACCATACGTCCGATATAGTTCGCCGGTGCGCGACCTTTTCCGGGATGATTTTCCGCGCCTGGATATTCCGGCCCCTGGATTGGAGGCGGGCTGGTGGCTGCAGATGCGAAAACTAGTAGAGGACGGCACGTTGATCGTGCCCGAGGGACACTATTTTGTTCTCGGCGACAATCGCGATGAAAGTCTGGACAGTCGTTACTGGGGCTTTGTGCCGCGCGAAAATATCATCGGCAGGCCGCTGCTGATCTACTGGTCGGTGCGAGGCTTCGACAACGACATCACAGTGCCTGCTTCGCCGAGTGATAAACTCTACCACTTCGCATATGCGGTAACTCACTTGTTCCAGATTACTCGATGGGACCGCACGTTTCGATTGGTTAATTAGGAGCGCGTCTGTTAACGCGACGAATGCAAGTGGCCAAAAAAGAGAACAAGCAGGAAGTAAGGCAACGCGAAACGACAGTCGAGTTCTTAGCCTCGCTGGCAGCGGTTCTGGTTACAGGTTTATTCATTATCACGTTCGTAGTGCAGGCCTTCGAAATCCCGTCCAGTTCAATGGAAAACACGCTGCTGATCGGCGATCACGTTTTCGTCAACCGGGTGCAATTTGCGCCCAGGACGCATTGGATCGGGCCTCTTCTCCCTTATCGTGAAATACGCCACGGGGACATTATGGTGTTCCTCTCGCCCGCGGAACCGGGACTGTACGTCGTGAAACGGGTCATGGGCGTTCCTGGTGATCGCATCCACCTTCGGGACGGCGTCGTATATCGCAACGGCGAAAAGCTGAATGAACCTTATGTGATACATAAAGCCGATAGCTACAACCCTTATCGGGATAATTTCCCCGCAGTGTCCCCATCCGACTTTTACGGCGTAAACCCGGAATGGCAACTCATCATGAAGTCGCACATCCAAGGAGACGACATCGTGGTCCCTGCGGGCGCGTACTTTGCCATGGGCGATAACCGGGATGTAAGCCTGGACAGCCGTTACTGGGGTTTTGTTCCGCGAGAGAATGTGATTGGACGGCCCCTGTTTATTTATTGGTCGTTTGAGACCCCTGCTGATCAGTACCAACAGACGCAAATAAGCCAGCGTCTGAGCTTCCTGGCCCACGTAGTAATCCACTTCTTCGATGAGACTCGTTGGCGGCGGACTTTAAAGGCAGTGCAATGAGACTGGTGCATCCCAAGCGTCGCGTCTGGGTTGGCATGGGACTGTTGCTGCTGCTGGCGTTATTCCTGGTTCGCCCCGGTGGGGCGCAAATTTTGTAGTTCACGATGACCCCTCGTTCAGCGCTGAACCTGAGCTTCGATCGCAGGAAGTAACGGCAACTCTGCGATTCAGTTCTCTGCTGCGCGGCCGTCTCGAAGTCTCGCGCCTCAGCCTGACTGACCCCAGCTTCAACCTGGTGCGCAACAACCAGGGACATTGGAACATCGAGAATTTAGTGGAACGGACGGCGAAGACGGCGGTGGCACCCACCAGTAAGACCCTGGTCGAGCCACGTCCGGGCTTTCCTTACATTGAAGCAAGCGCGGCTCGTATCAATTTTAAGTTCGGACAGGAGAAGAAGGCTTACGCATTGATGGATGCAGATTTGGCCCTTTGGCAGGACTCCGAGAATTCCTGGGGAGTACGGCTCAAAGCGCGACCTACGCGTACCGATTTCAACCTGACCGACACCGGTCTGCTCACCCTCACTGGCACCTGGCAGAGGGCGGCAAGTCTCCGCGATACGCCGCTTCAGTTCAGCTTCAAGTGGGACCAGCCCCAATTGGGACAGATGACAAAGCTACTGTCGGGAAAGGACAAAGGTTGGCGGGGCGGGGTGAGTGCATCTGCCGTGTTCGAGGGCAGGCCGTCAGATTTGGATATCCGGACCGACATTTCGCTCCGCGACTTCCGCCGTTACGACATCATAGGCGGTCAGGAGCTTCCACTAGCAGCACGCTGCGAGGCACACTATAGGTCCGCAGACCGTACTTTCCGGCGCATCCTCTGTGACATTCCCGTCGGAGACGGTGCGATCTTGCTGCGGGGCCAGGTGGCTGGATTGTTCGCGCCCCATGACTACGATTTGGTTTTGTCGATCGAACAAGTACCTATTCAGGCTGTCATGACACTTGTCCGCCATGCGAAAAAGGATTTGCCGGAGGATCTTCTGGCGAGCGGCAACTTGGACGCGAAGTTCACCATGCACGCCTCCGGGGAAGTGAAGCGTAGCGTGGGGGTATCAGGCCGCGGCGAGACCAGCAATTTCCGTCTTCAGTCGACCAGCACCAACACGCAATTAGATCTGGGAAACGTATCTTTTTCCATTCCAGAGCAGGAGACTGCCGAGGCCAATCGCAAGAAGACTGCGCAGGATCGAAGTCGTAAGTTCGAACGGGTCCCCGACGAAGTCCAGGTGCAACTGGGTCCCAGCACGGTGATGCTCGGGCGCATGCTCCCGGCCACGGCACGAGGCTGGATTTCGACATCCGGCTACAGCTTGTCTCTGCAAGGTGATGCTCAAGTGAAACGCGTGCTGCAGTTAGCCCGGACCCTGGGCTTGCCGGCTTCTCAGGCTGCGGCTGACGGGTTGGTGAAACTCGATTTGCGAATTGCCGGCGGGTGGTCGGGCTTCGCCTCGCCAGAAATTACCGGGACGGCGCAGTTAAATACAATTCGTGCGGAATTACGCGGTCTGAATGCACCTCTCCAAATATCCGCGGGCGATGTGGTGCTGGAGAAAGACACAGTGCGAGTCCAGAACCTTAAGGCTACGCTTGGAAACAGCGAATGGACCGGATCGCTACACCTGCCGCGTCATTGCGTTTCGCCTCAAAGCTGTCCTATTCAGTTTGATCTGCACGCCGATCAGATCGTTGCCGACGATTGGAACGAATTGTTGAGTCTCCATCCGCGGAAGCGTCCCTGGTACCGCTTGCTGTCCATTGCGGTGCAGCCTGGCGCTTCAGTCCTGAGCGCCTTGGACGCCAGTGGAACCCTCACCGCCAATCGCCTCGTGCTACAAAATCTGGTTGGCGAGCGCCTGTCCGCGAACGTGGAACTTAAAGAGGGACAGTTGAAGGCCTCTAATCTTCGGGCCGAGTTGCTGGGCGGGAAGCATAATGGCGAGTGGCAGGCCGACTTCACGGCGAAACCCCCGGTTTATTCCGGTAGCGGCATGCTGGAACGTGTCTCACTGGCGCAAGTTGCAATCTTGATGCACGATGGGTGGATCACGGGCACGGCAACCGCTTCTTATCGCGTGAGCGTCAGCGGTTATTCGAGCACCGATCTTTTGACGTCGGCTAGCGGGACTATCAACTTTGAAATGTTGGAAGGAACATTGCCCCACGTTTTGTTTACCAATGGCAGTGCGCCGCTTCAGGTGTCGCGATTTAAAGGGCGCATTGAGCTGCGGAATGGTCAGTTGGATATCCAGGAAGGCAAACTGGAGGCTCCCAGCGGCATCTATCAAGTAAGTGGCATCGCGTCTCCCCAGTTGAATATCAGGCTGCTTCATGATCCTGTACATGGATTCAACATTACAGGCACCATCGCCGAACCGCGGGTGTCAGTAATTACGCGTCCGGAGACCGAAGCCGCGCTCAAACCATGAGATTATTTTTTGTTTTACTGTTGGGTGCGGGGTTGCTTTGTTTCGGGAACCTTGCCGCCGGCGCAAGACCGTACAGCTCGCAAACCGGGTCAACGGCTCCCAGCCAGGCTCTTCAGAGTATTGAACGTAAGCTGATTCACATTCAGCAGAATGGCGCGTTGTCCAAACCTGATTCAACTCCAACTCAAATTACAGAAGCCGAGGCGAATGCTTATCTGGCTTCGGGACGATTGCGTTTCCCCGCGGGGGTTCAGTCTGTCAGGCTTCAGGGCGAGCCCGGTGTGATCACGGCAAGCTGTCGCGTGGATTTTGACGAGTTCAAGGCGGGACAACACAGTTCGAATCCTCTGCTGGCCATTTTTAGCGGCGTACATGATGTTCTAGTAGTCACCCATGCCCACGGCGCCGGTCACCAGGGATTTGTACATGTGGACTCAGTTTCTCTCGACGGCATGGAAATTCCCCACTTCGCACTCGAACTGTTTGTAGAGAAGTACGTTCAGCCCCGATATCCGGGGATTGGGATCGATTCGCAGTTCGCCTTGCCCAACAAGATTGACACCGCCGTCGTGGGGCAACATGAGGTAACCATCACCCAAAAGTAGTGCATCGCACGGCGTTCAGGGTGTGTATCCCGATCCTCGCAATACTTTTCCCGGCAGTGCGCCCGTCATCTTACCTTGCTCAATTACCGGCACGCCATTTACCAGTACAAATTCCATTCCTTGGGACAACTGGTTGGGATTTTCGAAATCGGCCATATCGCGCACGCTGGCGGGATCGAAGATGACGACATCGGCCCACATACCTGCCTTCAGTACGCCGCGGTCGGCCAGACGCATGCGTTGTGCAGGGAGCGCCGAGAACTTGCGGATGGCGTCTTCCAGCGTGAGCTTCTTCTCCTCCCGCACATACTTTCGGAGAATGCGGGGGAAGGTACCGTAGGCGCGTGGATGCGGATGTTCCTGGCCAAGAATTCCTTCGGGAGACGCGCCGGAGGAGTCATTGTCGATCGCAACCCAAGGCTGCTGCAACGCGAGTACAACATCCGGCTCGGACATTCCGAATACGGCGACGTTGGTAAAAGCATTGTCCTCGATCAGCAGATCGAACAGCGCATCCATCGGATCCTTATTCCAGATTTTGGCGACTTCCGTAAGTCTCTTGCCCTGCATCGGCATTAGTTTGGGATTCTGCACCACGCCGATCATCACCGCTTCTGGGCCGGGAATTTCCTGCCACTCGTTGTCCCATTCCTTTGAAGGTGTGAGCATGTCTTTCCGGATGCGGGCACGGGTCGCGGGGTCCTTCAAGCGATCGATCAGTTTGGCGTCACCGCCATCGTGCGCCCAGGGCGGAATGAAGGCTGACATGCTGTTGAACCATGCGGTATAGGCGTACGTATCCGCCGTAATGTCCATGCCGTGACTGCGCGCGCTATTGATCTTGGCGACGACATCGGGCATATGTCCCCAGTTGTTCTTGCCGGCGACTTTTATGTGCCAGATCTCGACCGGAATATGAGCTTCCCGCCCGATACGCAGAGTTTCATCAATGGCCGTGAGCACGGCATCGCCTTCGTTGCGCATGTGGGTCGCATAAATGCCGCCGAACTTCGATGCTTCACCGGCGAGTGCGATCAACTCTTCGGTCTTGGCGTAAGGCGCTGGTGCGTATTCAAGCGAAGTAGAGACGCCCACTGCGCCATCCTTCATTGCATCACGCACCAGAGCTTTCATCTGCTCCAGTTGCTGCGCCGTTGGTTGCAGGTCCGCATCTCCAAGCACCATGCGACGGACCTGCGTCGCCCCGATGTAAGTTGCGAGATTGATTCCCATGCCCTGTTTTTCGAGACGCACGAAATACTGGCGCAAGGTTCGCCAGTCGGGGGTGATCTTCAAGTGCTCGTAACTGGATCGATCAGCCTGGATCATGGCATCGTTCAGGGGAGCTGCTGATCCGCCCTCACCGGTAATCTCGGTGGTGATTCCCTGAAAGACTTTCGACGGTAATCGGGGATCAACCAAAATCGTCAGCTCGGACTGGCCAAGCATGTCAATGAACCCGGGCGCCACTACCATCCCGCGCGCATCAATAGTACGTTTGCGAGGAGCAGCCGCCAGATTTCCAATGGCAACAATTTTCCCGTCCCAGATGCCGAGATCGCCGGAATACCATGGCGAGCCAGTGCCGTCGATGATGTGGCCGTTAGTGATGACGATATCGAATCCCTGGGAGGATTCTGAGGTTGCCGGCAAAAGCGAGTAGGAACAAACAAGGAGACCGAAAATCACAAGTAAGCTCAATTTCATGAGGGCCTTTCTTTTCGCCGCTTTCACAGAGATTCCAATATCAAGCTCGCACCCCGGCGATTAGCGCTCTTTGCCGCCAGCTGAGCGCGAAACCGGTAACGCACCATATCCCCAGGGCCAGCCACTCGTAGCCATTGAAGTGGCCGGGGACATAAGGCACGACCTTCATCACAATCATCATCAATCCCACAGTGGCTCCGATCGCTGCGACGTATCGCTCGCGCGCAATCGGGCCCATTCGGTAATATGCTGCGCAAGCCGCCAGCCATCCAATCGCAGATGCCACCGAACCTACTTCCGAGATAGGCACCAGGATGGCGTCACCCACAAACATGCATGCGGCGGTGGCGAGGCCAATGCACACCACCGCGACTGAAGGCGTTTGATTGACCGGATGCACCTGGGCTACACGGCTGTCCAGCAGCCCGCGCCGCCCCATGGCAAAGAGCAACCGGCTGGAAGCCACAAGATTTCCATTAAATACTTTGAAAAGTGAGAACAGGGCAGACACCAGGATAATACTGACGATCCAGCGTGCGCCGATTGCTCGTTCGAAAGCCAGGGCAGTCATGAACGGCTTGCCGATAAGGTCTTTCCATGGGGCTACAAAGCTGACAGCAGCGATCACAATTGTGTAAAACAAAATGCCGACGATGATTGCCATCCAAATTGTTTTAAAGAACCCGCGCGCGCGAAATTCCGGATTCGCCTCTTCAGCCGCCTTTGCAACCGACTCATACCCTGTCATGTAGTAGGGCACAATCTGCATCACCAGCAGCACTGAGACGAACGGAGTGTGAGTAAACAGTGGGGGGAAATTTCGCGCCGCGCCTTTGGTGGCGCCACATGCCACGAAAACGACGAACAATGCTAAGGTTCCGAATGTGGTCCAGTTTTGAAAGGTTGCGCTCAGCCGGATCCCGCGGTAGTTCAGCAAGGTCAGCAAAGCGGTCAGTGCCAAGCCGATAACGATGTGCGGAAGGTATACGGGCTTTCCAGCGATGCGGTAGAGCTCATGGGAATCGAGTGATGGGAAGATATAACCCGCAATCTTCCCCACGGCGACAGCCTCCCACGGACAAACGATGAAGTAGGCCAACATCATCATCCATCCCGTAGCGAAGCTCACGGACTGTGGGAAGACTTTGGCGGTGTAAGCAACTTCACCGGCTGCGTCCGGCATGGCCATGACCAACTGTCCGTAGACGTAGCCGATGGGCAACAGCAACGCGCCACCGATGGCGAATCCGAGTATGCCGCCGACTGACCCTCCGCGCCCCAGCCAGTCATCCATGACGACCAGCCAGCCGACACCGACCATGGTGCCCCAGCCGAGCGTGAAGTAGTCGATGACGCGAAGTTTTCGAGCAAGTGTGGGCATGTGCGTCAGAGATGCTCAGAACAGACAAATCAGTTCATACAGCAAATTCGCGGCGAGAAGTGACGTAATCTCACCGTTGTCATACGGTGGCGAAACTTCTACCAGATCACATGCCACCAAGTTGAGCCCTTTTAAGCTGCGCACCAGCTCAAGAATCTGCGCGCTGGAGAGACCACCTATTTGCGGCGTGCCCGTCCCCGGAGCGAAGGCCGGATCTACGACATCGATATCCAGCGTCACGTAGATGGGACGCTTGCCGAACTTTTTAAGATGCCGCTTCACCAATTCGACTCCGCGGCAATGAAACTCCTCCGAAGTCACAATTTGAATGTGGTGCTCCCGCGCAAAATCGAAGTCACCTTCTGAATAGACTTGTCCGCGAAGGCCGACTTGCAGGGCGTAGCCATCGGCGATCAGACCTTCTTCAACGGCGTACTTCACAGGGGTACCGTGGGAGTGCGGGCTGCCGAAGTAGCCTCCCCAAGTGTCACCGTGGGCATCCAGCTGTACAAACCCCACTGGACCAAACTGTTTGTGGATAGCCCGCAGAATCGGCAACAGAATGGAATGGTCTCCGCCAACGCAAACTGGATGCGCCCCGGCGTGGAGGATATCCCCAAGCTGCTCGGTGATGCGGCGGTAGGTGTCTTCAATCGAAAGCGGGTTGATCGAGAGGTCGCCACAATCAGCGATCCGCCACTTTTCAAATGGATTGACCTTCAGCACCGGATTCCAGGGACGAATCATGGCTGACTGTACGCGAATGTTGCGCGGCCCGAAACGCGGTCCCGGGCGATATGTCGTGCCGCCATCAAACGGTACACCAATCAAGGCGATGTCGAGCTCTTCCGCTCGCGTAATGTGAGGCAGACGCATGAACGTGGGCACACCGGAGAATCGCGGGTAGACCAAAGCGTCCACCGGCTGGGGGTGTGGACTCCGAAGTTTCTTCGGCTTCATAAGGCTTGGTTTCATAAGTCTGGGTTTCACAAAGCGGCGCGATTATAAAGCATCGCAGTCACATATTCCGTTTCATCGGCGGAGACCGCACCAGCGGCCGGGTGTGCTATGTTTTAGCTTCTCCAGAATTCTGCGAGGCAACGATGCCCCGATACGAATATCGCCCACTCAAACCAACTCCGCCTGCGGAACAGGTCTTTATTGAATGGATCGACCAACTCGACCGGGAGTTTATAAACCGCGAGCCCAACCACCGCAGCGATGTGGTGCGCGCTGCCCTGCACCAACTTTATCTGGGCCGTCCGTACCGCACACCAGAGTCAGGCGGGCCGCTGGCGCAGCAAGCACTGGTGCACTCGTTTGACCCACGCAACGCCACGCTTGAGCCTGAGTATTACGGAGATGTGGATTCCGCGAAATATGCCGAGCGCAAACCGCTGATCTGGTTCTGGATGATGTATGACCGTTCGCCGGTGGGCTTGAATCATTGGCTCGGGTATCGAGTGCGCGCCATGCTGGCGCGCCATGTTTTTAAACACTGCGGGAAGAATGTAAAAATCTTTCACGGGGTGGAGGTTTCGTTCGGATACAACCTGACCGTCGAGGACAATTGCACTATCCACAAATACGTTCTGCTCGATGATCGCGGTGAGATCATCATCCACGAGGGTAGTTCGGTCTCCGACTACGCAAACGTCTACTCGCATGCGCACGATCTCAACGACGGCATGATCGTCGACGATCAGCGCACTGAGATTGGCCCCAAGGCACGTATCACGTATCACGCTACAGTATTAAGCGGAGTGACGGTGGCAGAACATGGGATGGTAGGGGCGATGGGCGTCGCTTCTAAAAATGTGGAGCCTTTTCATATTGTTGCCGGTATCCCGGCCAAGCCGGTGAAGATAAAGCCGATCGCGCCGGAAGAGTTGCGGCGGAAGTTCGAGCAAAAGTAAATGCGGAACATTGCGACGGCATTAGCTGGCACATTTTCCCATTATGGTCGAACCTCATAGAATTTGTCATTAATGTTATAACTGTAATGTTAGACTGCCTGTACGCTCCATTGATCAAATATCAGTCCTTGGACTTGCTCAGAACACATGCCGCCCATCCCCACACACTCGAAAGTGCCGCTGGTTGGAGTGGTTCTCTCAGCGTTGGTCCTGGTCGCTCTTGGCGCGAGCACTCTGTTCACCGTCATCAGTTACGTCACCAGATAAATCATTTTTTCGTTTGACTTCCTACAAATGCGGCATGCTGAAACACGTAGCTGCGTCTTCAGGTTCCTATAAGGGTTGTGAACTGCGAGGTTACATGGTTTCGCGTCTGCTAGAATCGAGGCCAACCTCGGATGACCCTGCAGCATGTTGACATTCTATTTCAGTTGATCGTGTTCTTGTTTGCGATCAGCTTTCACGAATCGGCGCACGCCTGGACGGCGAACCGTTGCGGCGACCCTACCGCCCGCATGCTGGGCCGAATCACGCTTAATCCAATCAAGCATATTGACCCGGTGGGAACCGTTTTGCTGCCCTTGATCGCATCCGTGGCACGAATTCCGATGCTGGGCTGGGCCAAGCCAACTCCGGTGAACCCGCAGAATTTCAAAAACCCAGTGCGGGATGACATCCTTACTTCCGTGGCGGGGCCTATTAGCAATTTTCTGGTGGCCGGTGGCGCGCTCTGCGTGCTCGCGCTTATTTCATTTGCGTCGCCTCTGGGGCACCAGATTGTCCACGCCATCCCGTTCGTATATCCGAATCGTCTTGAACTATTGGCCGCGCAAACAGGTTCCGCCCTTATGCCACTGAGCTTGTTGGCGTATGAATTGATGGTCATCAATATAGTTCTCGGAGTCTTTAATCTGATCCCGATTCCACCGCTGGATGGAAGCCACGTAATACGACATTTTCTGCCGGATCCAATACTGCGGGTCTACGACACAGTTGGTATTTTTGGCTTGATGGCGCTGGTCTATCTTGGAGGGGGGTTACTAGCGCGTTTGATCTATCCTGTAAAAGATCTATTTGACTCTTTCTTGATCCGATTCTGATGACTTCACGTTCCAATCACCGCAAACGGGTGCTAAGCGGCATGCGTTCTACCGGTAAGCTGCACCTGGGCAATTTTGTCGGCGCGCTCGACAACTGGGTGCGCATGCAGGATCAGTACGAGTGCTTCTTCTTTGTCGCAGATTGGCACGCTCTCACCACCGACTACGCTGATACCTCGCGCATAAAGGAGAATTCGCTGGAGGTACTCCTCGACTGGCTGGCTGCCGGACTCGATCCGGAGCGTTGTACCATGTTCATTCAGTCACACGTTCCCGCACACGCCGAATTGCACCTATTGTTCTCGATGATCACACCGTTAGGTTGGCTGGAGCGTGTACCTAGCTACAAGGAGCAAAGAGAAAACATTGCGGAGAAGGATCTGGGAACTTACGGATTTCTCGGTTACCCAGTTCTGCAAGCGGCGGACATTCTGATCTACAAAGGCGACTTCGTTCCGGTCGGCGAAGACCAAGTGCCGCATGTGGAGTTGACACGGGAAATCGCCCGCCGTTTTAACATGTTTTATCCCCGCCGGAACCGCGGTCACGAAGCTTTTGGCATCAACCCTGAGGAGGCCAACCGTCTTTACTGTGTTTTTCCTGAGCCACAGCCGCTGCTGACACCTGCCGCAAAGCTGCCGGGCACCGATGGCCGCAAGATGTCGAAATCCTATGGAAACACGATTCTACTGACCGATCCGGAGCCAGTGGTTCGGCAGAAACTCAAGACCATGGTCACCGACCCAGCACGGGTGCGCCGCACCGATCCAGGTAATCCGGATGTGTGCCCGGTGGGCGATCTGCACAAGATTTTTAGCGACCGCTCAACTATCGCCAAGGTTGATGAGGGTTGCCGCTCGGCTGGAATCGGCTGTATCGAGTGCAAAAGCTGGGCGGCAGACGCCTTAGTGAACATCCTCACGCCTATGCAGGAACGCCGGAGAAAATACGAGGAGAATCCGCGGCTGGCATGGGATATTCTTGAAGCAGGTTCATCCCGGGCACGGAAAGTGGCCGGCAACACCATGGATGAAGTGCGTGAGGCCATGGGCATCTCATTGCAGTACGAGCGCCCCGACGCGCTCGCTAAATAAACCGTTCGAACGCACTAGGAAAAATGCCTGAACCTTTGAAGATTGTTTCGAGAAGGCCCGATCCCGCCGCGAGACCGGTTTCTTCACCCGTAAATCCGCCGGGCATCGAAAAAGCCGGGCATGACCAGGGTGAGTCACCGTTCGCGGTCAGCGTCGGCGCGGTGTATGAAGGTCCACTCGATCTGCTGCTCGATCTGATCCGCAAACAGGATATCGATATTTACGATATCCCCATCGCCGAGATCACCGCGCAGTACCTGGCCTATGTGGAAAAGTTGCAGGAGCTGGATGTGAACGTGGCTGCGGATTTTATCTACATGGCCGCCGTGCTCATCCATATCAAATCGAAGATGCTTCTGCCACGCGATCCGTTTGCGTCAGCGGAGAGCGAAGAGGATCCGCGGAACGAACTAGTGAACCGCCTGCTGGAACATGAGAAATTCAAATCCGCCGCTCAAATGCTCTTTCAGAAGCAACAGATTGAGAACGCGGTTTGGTCTAACCCGGCCATCAAGGAGTTCATGGATGCGGAGGGCACCGACCCTGAGATGGCAGCCGATGTAATTGATCTGGTCAAGACATTCCAACAGATCCTGGATCGAGCGCGGTCGCGTCCGATTCTCCAGATAGATGAGGAAGGAGTGACGGTCGGCCAGATGATCGACTATTTGCGGCGGCGGCTTATGTTGGAAGACCGTCCGGTTCGGCTGAAGCAATTGCTGCGCAATGTTAACTCGCGGCAGACACTGGTGTGCATGTTCCTCGCGCTACTCGAAATGGTTAGGCTGCAAGCGATTCAACTGCGGCAGGATCGCTTGTTCGGCGAAGTCCTCCTACGCAAGCACACCGGATTCGAGGCTATTATGGCAGAGCAGGCCGCGGTGCGGGACGATTGGCGGTAGCGCGACAGAAAGTGGTCAGGTTACGGCCGGACGCGTAGAGCGGCGCAATAATTGAAATGACAATCCTCACATGAGTCTTAAAGCCAAACTTGAAGCCATCATCTATGCAGCGGAAACGCCGATTACTTTGGATCACATGGTCCAGTTGGTGAACGATTCTGTTGCGAACGAGACTGCCCCCGCCGATGATGCTGGGATCAAGCTCCAGGTTCGTGATGCTATCGAAGGGTTGATAGCCGACTACAGCTCTCCCGATCACGGGGTTGAGATCCGCCAGATCGCCGGCGGATACCGCATGTCTACGAAGCCTGAGCACCATGACGTGGTGCGGGCATTTGCCAAGAGCTTGAAACCGCCAATCCGACTTTCACTTCCGGCGCTTGAAACTCTGGCGGTAATCGCTTACAAGCAGCCGGTCACGGTCCCTGAAATCAGCGAAATTCGCGGGGTCGATTCCAGTGGCGTGATTGCCACCCTGCTGGATCGCAAGCTGATTACGACCGCCGGACGAAAAGCAGTCATTGGGCGCCCCATCCTCTACAAAACCAGTAAGGAATTCTTGCTTCGTTTCGGTTTGAAGGACGTTGGCGAACTACCCAGCATGGAAGAATTTGAGAACCTAGTGGCGCAATCCTTTGAAGCAGACCTGCCTGCCGCCCTTGAGGGCCCTTCTGATGCAACCGGTGTACCGGACAACGGGGCCGTGGAACCGCAACACGGCGAACGAGAAGACGATGCCAGCCGGGGCGACCGTGAGAATGAATCTGTGCACCAGGCTGAAACGTCCACCAGCCGCTCGCAGGAGTAGCCGCTAATGCCTGCGGAACGCCTCCAAAAAATAATTGCCGCTGCCGGAGTCGCTTCTCGTCGCAAGGCTGAAGAACTCATCACCGCGGGTCGTGTGGTAGTTAACGGAAACGTGGTGACCGAGCTCGGTTCAAAAGCCGACCCGGAGCATGATCACATCCGAGTGGATGGCAAGCTTCTACATGGTTCCCAGCGCCCTGTCTATCTTTTATTGAACAAGCCCAAGGGTTTCGTGACGACGATGAGCGACCCCGAGCGACGGCCCACGGTCATGGATTTGGTACGCGGTGTGGGCAGCAGAGTGTACCCGGTCGGCCGCCTGGATTACGCTAGCGAAGGCTTGCTATTACTTACCAATGACGGAGACCTGGCTCATCGGCTAATGAAGGCAGCATCGCACGTCGCCAAGACCTACGTCGTCAAAGTGAGCGGCAAACCGGCGGAGGAGAAACTTGTGCGCCTGCGGGCGGGACTTTCGATCGGTACGGATCAGCAGAAACGAGTCAAGACCTCGCCCGCGAGAATCCGTCTGGTGCGCGACGCGCCGAATCCGTGGTATGAAATTACATTGATTGAGGGCCGCAACCGACAAATCCGGCGCATGTTCGAAGAGATTGGGCATCACGTAGAGAAGATCAGGCGTGTGCGTTATGGTCCCTTGGAACTGGACGTCGAACCTGGAAAATTTCGTCTGCTCACGCTGCAAGAAATCGCCAAACTAAAATCCCTGTCGCAGACGGGTTCCCCCCTAGTACGAAGCCATCGCAGCCTGTCATCATAGGCATCGAACATGAGCCGATTCTACGATCTGGTTACGGAACATGTGCGAACTTTGGGAAGAGGCACCCCCGGCAAACCTAAGCGCTACGCGGAACGGGATGGCGCTCTGAACTGCATCAGAATGGCCTCCAATGAAAACCCCTTTGGCCCATCTCCGCTGGCCATCGAAGCTATGCAGGCCGTGGCGGAGGAATCTAACTTTTACCCCGACAATAACGTTGCTGAGTTACGCCGGAAAATTGCGGAGCGTCACCTGCTGGCGATTGAGAGCGTCCTGGTCACGGCGGGTTCTACGTCACTTCTTGGCATCATTGCGCGCACTTTACTTTCGCCAGGTCGCAATGCAGTCAGCAGCGAACGTTCCTTCATCGTATATTCCATCGCCACTAAGGCCGCCGGGGGGCGTTTAATCGAGGTGCCGATGCGCCACGATGGCTTCGATCTTGACGCCATTGCCGACGCGATCGATCAGAACACGCGAATTATTTTCGTGGCCAATCCAAATAATCCAACGGGCACAATTGTGGGTCCGGACGCTCTCGACCGTTTCCTGACTCGTATCCCAGATCATGTCATCGTTGTATTGGACGAGGCTTATTACGACTTTGCACAATACTTTGCTGTGGCTCGCGGCGTGGAATATTCGCGCGCACTCGAATATGTCCGCCAAGGCCGCAATGTAGTGGTCTTGCGTACCTTCTCGAAAGCACATGGCTTGGCGGGAGTGCGGGTAGGGTACGGGTTGGGTCCAGCCGAACTGATGGGATATTTCAGGCGTATGCGGACCACGTTCTCGGTGTCGGTAATGGCGCAGGCAGCAGCGTCGGCCGCCCTTGAAGACGCAGGCCACATTCAACAAGCATTGGAAAACAATGCGGAGCAGTCGGCGCTGCTGAGCAATGCCATTTTCTCGATGGGATATCACGTATCTACAACCTGGGGAAATTTTCTTTATTGCGAGCTCGGCGGGGACGCAGGTGCGATCGCCTCGGCCCTACAGGTGGAAGGAGTAATTATCAGGCCGCTGGGGGCGTGGGGCGCACCGACAGCGATTCGTGTCACAGTCGGGACGCCGGACCAAAATCAGATTTTTCTGAAGGCTTTCAAGAAAGTGATGGACGGCACGCCGGTCAGGTAATCCACTTTATCGGATTGTTTTGGTCAATCTTTCATGGCGTGAGGCTAAATTTTATCTATATCCCGGGTTGGATATTATCTAGCAACCATGGGCAATCGCGCCGCGCCATATAATCCCGCATCGCTCCCTAACAAAGCCCGAGTAATGATTGTCTTTCTTCCCGCGCCCGGATCGACTTTTGCCGACGCGCCGGTTGCGTCACTCAGCGGATCAGAGGGCGCGGTGGCCGCGTACACCATTGATCGCTGCCGCAGTTCTTCAAAGATGCTGGGGGAGAATGCATCCCACGCGCTCGAAACGCCGCCTCCTATCACGTAAATGGGCAGGTTCAGCGAGTTCACCAGAGCAGCGAGAACGATTCCCAGAGACCGTCCGACGTGGCGGAAAATTCGGCGTGCGGATTCGTCCCCTTGAATGGCAAGGTTGTACACGGCCTTAGCGCTGAATTCAGGATTATTACTCGCCGCAGCCGCCAACTCGACAGCCTCGCCATTGGCAATTGCTTCGTGCGCCATTCGTACGACAGCGGTCGCAGAGGCGTATTGCTCCAGGCAACCGCGGTTGCCACATCCGCAGAGCTGACCTTCGGGCTCTACCGTAATATGTCCGAATTCGCCGGCCATTCCAACCATGCCGTGCCAAATGCGCCCGTCGAGCACGATTCCCCCACCAACGCCGGTACCCAGAGTCAACATGGCTACGTCATCAAAGTTGCGTGCCGCTCCCAACCACTTCTCGCCAAAGGCTGCGACATTCGCATCGTTATCCAGGATGACCCGCGTGCCCAATCGTTTTTCAATCTCCGACCGCACCGGAGAATCAGCCCATCCAGGCAAATTCGGAGATTCGCGAATCATTCCGGTCCGCATGTCAATGATCCCCGGCACACCAATGCCGATGCCCTCTAATGTGGCCAAGTCCTTATACTTTGCAGTCAAGTGCTGGACGGCATCGCACATATCATTGATGACGTGGTCGCGGCCAAGCGTCACTCGTGTGCCCAAGCTGATCTTTTCCAACAAGGAACCCTGTTCCTCAACCGCCGCGATGCGAAGGTTGGTCCCCCCGAGATCAACACCGATTGAAAAGTTAGGCATGTTCGCGAATCAGAGTATCATTCGGGATTTTCGATTACCAATCTGCTGCGTCCGATTCAAGCGGAGCGAGGGCAAATGGCCAGTGACACTTCATTTCTGGCATTTAGGGCAGTAGTGGCTGCTTCGCCCAGCGATGACTACGCGCTTGACCGGAGTCCGGCATACGAGGCAGGGTTCGCCTTCACGGCCATACACCCGATGTTGCAGCTGAAAAAAGCCCTCGGCACCGTCCGCATCCACATAGTCGGAGATAGACGAGCCACCCAGTGAAATCGCCTGGTTCAGCACTTGCTGGACAGATCGATATAAACGACGCAATTGGTCACGCGAGAGTGACGCCACTCGCCGTCGCGGCCGAATGCCAGCGCGAAACAGCGACTCATCCGCGTAAATGTTACCGACCCCGCTCAGGAGCCTCTGGTTCAGCAAAGCACTTTTGATTGGAGTCTTGCGTCCGCGGAAAAGATCGAGGAAACGCTCGACTACAACTTCCAACGGCTCAGAACCCGCTGCGGCGAACTCGCGGCCCGCTGATACGCTCAAACGTCCAAACCGGCGTGGATCGACGAAACGCAATTCCCTGCCCGACGCCAGTTTCACAATAGCATGAGTATGCTTGGCGATCTCCGCCGCGGCGGAACAGACGACGAACTGCCCCGTCATCCCGAGGTGCACGATCCACTGAGACTCTGTCTGTGTGGAACGACCCTGATCGACAAATGCGCTATGTCTCTTGCGGGACGATCGAGAGGGCCTTGAGCGCCGTCGATCTGTTGCCAGATCAACAACAATATGCTTCCCTACTCGTCGTACACCCGCGATCCGCTTGCCCTCCAGAGTGTCCACGATAGCCGCCGCTGGAGACTTCAGAGGTTCTGGCTTTGAGCCCAGCCAGACAGACTCAATAAGGTCGCCCGTGACTCGACTTGCCAGCCCTCGCGCAATGGTTTCGACTTCCGGAAGCTCAGGCATTAAAACAGTCTACCGTTGCTGGCAGTTAGTCGTCAGGTGGCCGAATGGCGCGACAGCCGCTCCGTCCTCCTTTCTCGCTTTTGCGTCAACGGGTAATTGCGGATACGGTGTGATTGGATTCTCCAGGAGGAAGTTCCAATTGCCCATCCCGAGCACGGCAATGTATCATGTTCAGTACACACCTGCTCGCCCTACATTCCAAGAATTCAGCGCTAGCACTTCCCACGTGGGTGCGACAAGTGTGTGCGACCCCGCAATGCGGCCGGGGCGGCTGCGCGACTTACTCCCATGGGGTGGAATTTGAAAAAGGGCAAGACGGCGATCATCGTAGGTGCGCAATGGGGCGATGAAGGCAAGGGCAAAATAGTTGACGTCCTCTCCGAAAATTTCTCCATAGTGGCGCGCTATGCCGGCGGACACAATGCGGGGCACACCGTCATCATCAACAACAAAAAGTTCATTCTGCAATTGGTTCCGTGCGGAGTGCTGCGCTCTGGCTGCCGAAGCGTCATCGGAAACGGGGTAGTGCTTGATCCCATGGCTTTCCTCAAGGAGGTTGCTGCCCTGCGCGATGCCGGCGTCAAAGTGGACGGCACGATTTCTGTGAGCAACCGTGCCCATGTCATCCTGCCTTACCACCGCATGATCGAATTGGCCGCGGAAAACGCGCCTGGGCGGGTCAAGATTGGAACAACCTCGCGCGGAATTGGACCAGCGTATGAAGATAAGATGGGTCGTCGCGGGCTGCGCGTCGCTGACCTGCTCGACCTGAAGTTGCTCAAGACTCACATCGAGAACGCCTGCCGCGAGAAAAATATGATCGCGCACGCGTTGTTCAACTCGGAGCCGCTCGATGCCGACAAGATGTACCACGAGTATGCCGATGCTGCCGAAAAGATTTCGCCGTTCGTCTGTGATACTGCAGTCCTGCTCAACCAGGCACTGGTGAATGGCGAATCCATTGTTTTCGAAGGCGCTCAAGGTACTATGCTCGATATCGACCATGGCACCTATCCCTTCGTGACTTCCTCAAGCGCTACTTCGGGCGGTGCGGTTACAGGGACCGGCGTGGCGCCCACGGCGATTGACTTGGTGATTGGCGTGACCAAGGCGTATTGCACGCGAGTGGGTGGCGGGCCGTTTCCAAGTGAAGTTGAGGGTCCAAATGGTGACTTGTTGCGCGCCCGCGGAAACGAATATGGCGCTGTCACTGGCCGCCCGCGTCGCTGCGGCTGGCTCGATTTGCCACTTCTCCGCTACGCAGGCATGATTAACGGCATCTCATGGCTCGTGGTCACGAAGCTGGATGTGCTGGATGAACTTCCTGAAATCCCCGTCTGTGTTGGGTACAAGATTGACGGCAAAAGGATGGGGACTATACCCGCACAGGACAGTGGTTACCGCAAGATTGAATGCATTTACAAGAACTGGCCGGGCTGGCGCACTTCTACGTTAGGAATCACCAGTATGGACAAGTTGCCCAAGCCAGCGCGTGAATACCTCGCATTCGTTGAGCGCGAGAGTGGAGCAAGGATCGGTATGGTTTCCACGGGGCCAGGACGGGAACAGACCATTTTCGTGGATGAATTCCTCATTTGGCTAAACGGTGCGGCTGGAAAGGGCAGACAGGCGAAGGCTCGAGTTCAGTAGAAAGAAACGGAGCGGAAGATGGTTGTTTTGGCGGTAACGTGGATGGCGAAGCAAGGACATGAAGCCGAAGTCTCGGAAATTTTCGGTAAGCTGACAGAGGAATCTCGCAAAGAGTCTGGATGCCTCCTGTACCAAGTGCATCGCCACAAGACCGAACCGCGCCGCTTCTTCATATACGAGCAGTACAAGGACGATGCTGCGCTTGAGGCCCATCGTGCCGCCCCGCACTTTCTTCAATATGCTCGCAAGGCCCTGACCAAAATCGCCGACAGAGTGGACGGCCATGTGTTTGTCCCTCTCGACGAGGCTTCGAAGCCGTAAATAGGGAAGCTATTTTCCCTTATCAACCATCAGGACGCCGCCTGAGGCGTAACTTTCCTTCGACACTTCGTGAAAAGCCACCACAATTGCTTCGCGACGTGCGGCTGCTTCTTCAACCAAAACATCGGTGATGCGCTGCGCCATTTTTCGTTTCTGCTCGGCGCTGCGGCCTTCGAGCATTGTGATTTGAACCATCGGCATGGTAGTTCGCTCCTGGCTACTCAGCTTGAAACCTGTCCAACTTTATTTTGCCAGCTCGTATCCTGCGAAAAAAAAGCTCAACTCGAAACCGGCGGTATCCTCGGCGTCAGATCCGTGAATCGCATTGTGCTCGATGCTAGCACCCCATTTCTTGCGGATGGTTCCTTCCTCGGCATTGGCAGGGTTCGTCGCGCCCATCAGCTTTCGCAGGTCAGCAATTGCATTTTCTTTTTCTAAAGCCAGCGCGACGATAGGGCCGCTGGACATAAAGTCCGTCAGCGAATTGTAAAAAGGCTTGGCCGCGTGTACCGCGTAAAACTGCTCTGCCTGGTGCTTGGAAATCTCCAGCATCTTCAGGCAGAGAATTCGGAAATTGTTTTTCTCAAACTGTTCAATAATATCTCCGATCGCATTCTTACGAACTGCATCGGGTTTGACGATGGTGAGGGTGCGTTGCAGGGTTTTCATGTATGAAGTTGTTTGATCTCCGCTTTAGTGTTTATCTTGCCGCAGACTCTGACGTACTCTGGCGCTAGGCCTTGGCAACCGCAGGCAACACCGAAAGCAGCGTTTCGCCAATCGCCGCCGGCGAAGTGGCGATCTTAATACCGGCAGCCTGCATGACTTTGATCTTCTCAACCGCTGTGCCCTTGCCGCCCGAAATGATCGCTCCGGCGTGTCCCATGCGGCGTCCCGGAGGGGCGGTTTGTCCGGCAATGAAGCCGACCACCGGCTTTCGCATGTGATTCTTCACATACTCGGCCGCGCTTTCCTCCGCGTTGCCGCCAATTTCGCCGATCATTACTACCGCTTCAGTCTGTGGATCTCTATTGAACAACTCAAGCGCATCCACAAAATTGGTTCCAATGATCGGGTCCCCACCTATTCCGATCGCGGTGGACTGACCAATGCCGCGGGTGGTGAGTTGATACACAGCTTCGTAGGTCAATGTCCCGGAGCGCGACACAATCCCGACTGGCCCTTCTTTGTGGATACGGCCCGGCATGATGCCGATTTTGCACTTGCTCGGTGAAATAATGCCCGGACAATTCGGGCCAATCAGGCGCGAGCGGCGATTCTGCAGGAACTCCCAGGCCCGAACCATGTCGAGAGTCGGAATTCCTTCCGTGATGCAGACAATCAACTCCACCTCCGCGTCGGCCGCTTCCATGATGGCGTCGGCAGCGAATGGTGGCGGGACAAAAATAACCGAAGCGTCGGCGTCGGTCTTATCCACCGCCTCCTGCACGGTATTGAAAATCGGCCAACCCTCGTGTGTGGTGCCACCCTTGCCCGGGGTCACCCCACCGACGATCCTGGTGCCATACTCGGCGCAAGCTTTGGCGTGAAAGGTGCCCTCGCGCCCGGTCAGGCCTTGCACAATTACTCGCGTTCGTTTATCGACCAAAATTGCCATAACTTAATGACGCCCTCTTCGATGCCCTACGCGGCGTTCGCCGCAGCCACGACCTGCTCAGCTGCATCCTTCATGGTTTCAGCCACAATGAAGTTCAGCCCCGATTGTTTGAGTATCTCGCGGCCTTCCTCCACATTGGTACCTTCGAGACGAAGCACGATGGGTAACTGAATGTTGGTCTTTCGCGCGGCTTCGACCACGCCAGTAGCCAGCGTGTCTACTCGCAGAATGCCACCAAAAATATTAATCAGGACGGCCTTTACGCTTTTATCACTGAGCAGGATTTCAAAAGCATGCGTCACCTGCTCAGCATTGGCGCCGCCACCCACGTCAAGAAAGTTTGCCGGCATGCCACCAGCGTATTTGACGATGTCCATGGTCGCCATCGCCAACCCCGCGCCGTTGACCATGCAGCCAACGTTCCCGTCGAGCTTGATGTAATTGAGGTTGTATTTAGAGGCTTCGACTTCGAGCGGATCTTCCTCGTCAACGTCGCGCAGTTCGCGAATGTCTGGATGCCGAAACAACGCATTGTCATCGAAATTGATCTTGGCATCGAGCGCGAACAGCCGCCCATCCGTGGTAGTGATGAAAGGATTAATCTCCAGAAGCGAAGCGTCCGTATCCTCGAATGCCTTGTAGAGCCCTGTCATGAATTGCACGGCCTGGTTGACCTGTTGCGGCTTGAGCCCAAGTTGAAACGCCAGCTTGCGCGCCTGAAAGGGCTCCAGTCCCATGCCGGGATCGATGTATTCCTTCAATATGGCCTGCGGATTCTGTGCGGCAACTTGCTCGATTTCCATACCGCCTGCGGCCGACGCCATGAAGACTGGCTTGCCTTCTTCGCGGTCGACAAGGATTCCAATGTATAGCTCTTTTTCAATGGGCAAAGTCTCTTCGATGAGCAAACGTTGCACGATGCGGCCTTCGGGTCCCGTCTGATGTGTCACCAGCCGCATACCCAGCATTTTCCCAGCGAGTTCAACTGCTTCCTCCACTGATTTGGCGATTTTCACTCCTCCGCCCTTGCCGCGTCCGCCCGCATGGATCTGAGCTTTGACTACCACTCCACTCGCGCCCGCACTGAACAAATTCCCGGCAGTGCGCTCTGCTTCCTCGCGGGTCGTGGCCATCTCGCCGCGCGGTACTGCCACACCATATTTCTTCAGGATTCCTTTGGCCTGGTATTCGTGAATTTTCATAACGATTCTAACTACCAATAAATTGGGCAGGGCTCAGCTTGCAGCTTCAATTGCAGGCAGCAAACCTTTGATTTTATAGAAGGGACTGATATTGGGCAAACCTGCGCTTCCATTGCGCCACGTCCCTGCCGCAAAACGATGCTAATCTGTACGGCGCATGATCACTGACGTTCTCCACTGTATTGCCAATCAACGCCAGTCGCTGTCGCGGGAAGAGGCGCGCAGCGTCATGTCTGAAATACTGTCTGGAAAATGCACGGACGCTCAAATCGCAGCCCTGCTCGTCGCACTACACATGAAGGGCGAGACCGTGGAAGAGATCGTGGGCTTCGCCGAGGCCATCCGTGCCGCTGCCGTTCCCCTCGAACTTCCGCGCAATTCCACCCTTGACGTAAGCGGCACCGGGCGCGATGCACTGGTTGACACTTGCGGCACCGGCGGAGACGCCAGCGGTACGTTCAACATTTCAACCGCTTCGGCTTTGGTGGTGGCAGGGGCGGGTGTCCGCGTTGCCAAGCATGGCAATCGCAGTGTCACTTCAAAATGTGGCTCGGCGGATGTAATGGAGGCGCTGGGTGTAAACATCACGCTGCCACCCGCCCAACTGGCTACCTGTTTGGAGGAAGTTGGCATTGCCTTCCTATTTGCTCCGGCAATGCACTCGGCGATGAAGCACGTGCAGACGGCCCGCCGCGAACTACGGCTGCGCACTGTTTTCAATTTGCTTGGCCCGTTGACTAATCCGGCGCGCGCGTCCGCGCAGGTGGTCGGAGTTTACTCGGCCGATCTGGTAGAGAAATTAGCAGAGGCGCTGAGCATGCTCGGCGCGCGCCGGGCACTGGTCGTGCACGGGGCTGACGGTCTGGACGAAATTACCATCACCGGCCCTACCCGCATCGGCGAAGTGCGTGATGGCCAGGTTCGCAGTTATGAAGTAACCCCAGAGGAGTTTGGAATGGAGCGCGCCTCGGTCGAAGAGATCTCTGGTGGCGACGCAGTTGAGAATGCCGCAATCGTCCGCGAGGTTCTCGCCGGCAAAAAATCGCCCAGGCGCGATGTCGTTCTGCTCAACTCCGCCGCCGCCCTGGTGGCGGCCGGAAAGGCGGAGCATCTGGGCGATGCGCTGCCGCTCGCGGCGGACTCGATTGACTCGGGTGCTGCAGGAAAGAAATTGGACGCACTCGTGCGCTTCACCAATGCTCGGCATTAGGACTTACGACGCCTCTTTCGTCAATCTCTCAATTTGTTCCAGGTGATTCGTGCCATGCCCGGCCATCATTTCGACCAGTTCAGCCAGCGTCACATTCCTGTTGCGCTCCGGATGAAAAGCAGATTTGTCCAAATCGCCTGGCCTGAGTCGCCGCAAGAGCCGCAGGTTGTTATGGCGGTTCAATCCGTAAACCGCGACCAGTTCGGCAGGAGCAGCTTCCATGTAACCGAGATTCCGGGCCCAGTCGTCTTGATCAATCGGCGCAATGACAGGTTTTTTATCAGCCAAAATTTGTCGCATGCGGTATCCGTAAACAATTTCTATGTCCGCCAAATGGCCGAGTATCTCAAGAATGGACCACCTGTTCGGAGCCGGCTTGTAGCGCAGCGCCTTGTCGGATAATCCGGAGACTGCCGCCGCAATCTTCCTCGGACTGATCTCTGCGGCATCCAAATGTTTTTTCAACTCCGCTTCTGTCATGGCCACTCCTTACAAAGAAAGCTGTGGAAACGCGTGGTGGGGTGCCCCGACGACAGACTCTCACTCGACGTCCACCTTCTGCATCCATTGCGCCACCTGAACTTTCCAGCCCAACTCTTTGATCATGGCGTCCCGTAACTGTGACGATGCCGCTGGTTCGCCGTGCACCAGATAGCTGACCTCCGGACTTCTGGGAAAAGTATGCAACCACTGCAGGAGTTCCGGTGTGTCGGCATGATCGCTGAACTGCTCGAGTGAGGCTACCTGCGCGCGAATGGGGACCATCTCGCCAAAGATCTTCACTTCACGTGCTCCGCTTTGAATGGTAAAACCACGCGTGCCAGGCGCCTGGAATCCGATGAAGATCACCAGGTTTCTTGGATCCGGCAGCCGCTGTGCCAGATGATGCAGGATGCGTCCGCCAGTTACCATCCCACTCGACGAAATGATAATAGACGGATAGTGCGTCGCATTGATCTTCTTCGACTCTTCTGCCGTCGAAGCAAAAGTGAATTCCCGCCACTGCAGGGGAAATCCGCACGTTTCAATAAGCTGGCGTGTTTCTTCGCTGTACTCCTCGGTGTGCTTCAAGAAAACTTCCACCGCCTTGATCGCCATCGGACTGTCGCAGTACACGGGAACAGTTGGAAGCTGTCCCGTTAGCATCAGCTGCTTGAGGAGAAAAAGGAACTTTTGCGTGCGTTCCACCGCAAAAGCGGGTACGATCACGCTGCCGCCTCGCTCCACCGTCTGCCGGATCAAGGCCGCTAGTTGCGGTCGCGGATCATTTGTCGGGTGTACCCGGTTCCCGTAGGTCGACTCCATGACCAGCAGATCCGCAGTTTCCCCTTCCACCGGTCCCGAGTGAACTACCTTGCCCGGAGCTACGGTCTCATTGCGCAGGCGCCCAATGTCCCCCGTAAAAAGCAAGCGCCGCGTGCCGCTGTCGGTGGTGAGCTCGATCTCTGCCATGCATGATCCCAGAATGTGTGCTGCTCGCACGAAACGGAAGGCAAGCTCCGGGCTGAGTCGCGTAGTCTGGTGATACGGCACCGGGTGAAAATATTTCAGCGAGTCTTGCGCTTCCTCTAAGGTGTACAGGGGTAGCGCAGGGGAATGTTTTGATGCCTTCTTTTTGTTGTAAAAACCCGCATCTTCTTCCTGGAGGTGCCCAGAATCCGGAAGGAGAATCGAACACAGATCAATCGTGGCCTGGGTAGCGTAGATCGGTCCGCGGAAACCTCCTTTCACCAGCCGGGGAATCCAGCCGCTATGGTCCAAATGCGCGTGGGTCAGGACGACTGCGTCAATCTCGGGCGCCGGTACCGGCGCGTTCTGCCAGTTGCGCTCGCGCCATTCTTTGTGACCCTGAAACAACCCACAATCAATAAGAACCTGAAGGCCATTCTTTCCGCTGCCATCTACCCGCGTGTTGATCAAGTGTTTCGAACCTGTGACCGTGCCGGCGGCGCCGAGAAATTGAATGTAGGTCAAGAATTCTCACCCTCCATGCGCGGATGCTACTTACTCAATCCGGTGATCTTAAATGTATTGTTTGTCATATCAATCTCTGGCACGCTGCCATCATTCACCACCACTTCCTGAGGTGTCGAAGGGACCGTGATTCGGATCACGCCAGTTGCGTGGCCATGAACCACAACGCGCTTGGTGACTTCACCGCCCTCGATGTGTAAGGTGACCGGTACCTCCGTTCCCGCGCCGCCGAGATTCTCCACCGTAATGGTGACGAGATAGCCGGCCTGCGATGTCTTGCTGGGATACACCGATAGCACGCGGAAGTCCGGCAGTCCGCGATCGCGGTATATCCAGTCATCGAAGAACCATCCCACATCGCGCTTTGCATGAGCTTCTATCAGGTGCTGCATGTAAGTAGGCTCACGATCGTGCTCAGGCTGGTATGCGGCCAATGCTTTTTTCAATGCGTCGTCCCCGATCATGTCGCGCAACATCCACCAGACATACACAGCCTTGCTTCGGTAAAACACTTCTTCGAACGTAGTAACCAGAGGTTGAAGGCTATGCGGGTCGGGCGAAGCAGCTTTGGATGACGATGAAGAAGAAACCGTAGTGGGCGCCGAAGGCGTCTCGGCCTGCAACAGCGCCGCGCGGTGCAGGCCCATATAATCCAGCGCTGCTTGCCGGCCATCTTGCCGCTCTCGATAAAGCGCCTGCGCGAAATGCGCCAATCCTTCGTAAATCCATGGTCGGGGTGAGAGGAATGCCGCGTGCGTCAATTCGTGGGCCAGCGTCATTTGCACGAATTTCGGATCATCGTCGCGAAGTGGCGTCAGCAGCAGACGGCCGCTTTCGAAAGGTGCCTCGCCGGCATCGGGCAATTCCATGACCTCCGCTTTTTCCCGCGGTGCGCCGAACCAATCCGTCACCAGAGGCACCACCGTCTCCGCCATCTTGGAATAACTCTCTGCTTCAGATGCGTGCTGAGGAAGGTGATAGACCCGAAGTGCGGGTCCCGCAAAAGTATTGTAGTTGGAAGCTGCAAAGGCGGGGACTGTCGCTCCTATCGGTTCGAATGAACACTTGGTGACGAGAAATTCGTTCGGGTTTTCTTTTTTGCCCCTCGTCGGGGACTTCCCATTACATAGCAGGATGGGTGAACCTTCGACGTTTGCAGGCGAGTAATTAATTTCAAGCTGCATGTCCGATTCACGCTCGCGCGCCTTCCATCTTCCGATAGCCTCAAACACGCTGTTTCCTTCCGATAAATTCGCCGACTCCATCGCCAACGGGTACCACGCCACGTACCCCACGCCGCGCACCGCGGTAAATGATTGGTTGATCTGGTCCCAATCGGTGTGGCTGGCGACTTCTTTGGGCGTGCCAATACGCGTCAGACGTGTAGTGTCTAAAGGAATGGTGCCTTCGTAGGCAATCTCTAACGCTAAAGTACCCTTTGGTGGGATCTCCGCGGGCAACGTGACGATCGCTTCCGAAAGTTCTCCCGTGTGGTCTATGTCTGACGCGTAAGGTTGTGCCACAAACTGAAGCGCCTTCTCCTGTGACTGTATGGACCGCCACGAAAGAGTTGAAGAAATCTGCAGGACCGCATGCTTCTGCGGCGAAGTGGAATCGTTCCGCAGAATGACATTCCCTCGGACGGCCAGCCGCTGCTGCTCCGGCTCGATTCGCACATTCAGGTCGTACTGGGTGAAGGTGAACGCTTCACGATCGAGACCGCAACAACTAACGGCACAAACACAGAAAGCCCAGAAAACGTAAAGAAACTTCATCCTCAAACCTGCGCGCCCGCCTTACGTCTCTGCCGCACTATCTCATAGAGCATGACTCCCGCTGCCACCGATACGTTTAACGACGCCACTTTGCCCAACATTGGAATTGAAACCAGGAAGTCGCACTTTCTCCGCACCAGATCGTGTATGCCTTTGCCTTCGGCGCCCAGGACGACGGCACAATCCATGTTGTAGTCGAGAGTGTCATAGGTCTGTGAGCCGCGCTCATCCAGTCCCACGATCCAGAGGTTCTTCGCCTTCAATTCCTCGACGGTACGCGCAATGTTCGTTACTCTCGCGATCGGCAGGTGTTCGCTGGCTCCCGCAGAAGATTTGGCGACGATCGACGTGACTCCTGCAGCGCGGCGCTCAGGAATGACGACTCCATCCGCTCCTGCGGCATCGGCAGTCCGAAGAACCGCTCCAAGATTGTGCGGATCTTCTACTCCGTCGAGCACCACGATCAGTGAATGTTGCCCCCGCTTTGCCTCAATGACATCTTCAAGGTCGTTGTATTGTTTCGCAGACGTGACCGCCACCACGCCCTGGTGCGCTCCGTTTCCCGCCATGCGATCTAATTCCGGCCGTGGCAGAAAACGCACCGCAATACCAACCTTGCGGCATTCATCCACAACTCGCTGCAGCCGCAAGTCATGCCGCTCCTTGGCCACGCCGACCCATTGGAATGCTCGCCCGCGTGCTTTCAAAGCTTCAGCGACAGCGTTAATGCCGTAGATAAAATTCATTGCTGATCAGTTTACTGCCTGACGCCTCCGCAATGCGAAGCCAGCAGGCGTCCTGAAACAGGCAGTTGTCATCATGAGCCAATGATCGATGTTCTCTCATCAAATGCTAGACTGAAGAGTTTCGGAGGCGACTTTGCAGGACGTCTACATCCTCTCTGCGGTGCGCACACCCATCGGCAAGTTCGGAGGCTCGCTGGGCTCCATGACTGCCGCTGATATGGGTGTGGTCGCTGCCAAAGCCGCGATGGAGCGTGCCGGAGTGCAACCGCCCCAGATCGAAGAAACCATTTTTGGCAACGCTCGCCAAGCTGGCGGCGGCCCGAATCCCGCGCGCCAGATTTCCGTCCGCAGTGGCATTCCCCGGGAAGTTCCCGCATACACCGTGAACAAGGCGTGCGCCTCAGGGATGAAGTCAATCGCCCTGGCTTACCAGGAAATTGCGACTGGCAATCTGGATTGCGTGCTGGCCGGCGGCGCGGAGTCTATGTCTCGGCTGCCCTACTACCTCGACGGGGCGCGGTGGGGTTATCGCCTCGGCAATCAGGAACTAGTGGACGGCATGTACCGTGATGGGTTTTTCTGCCCGCTGGCCAAAATGGTGATGGGGGAAACCGCCGAGGTGTTGGCGGAGCAATACAAGATCACTCGCGATGAACAGGACCAGTTCGCTTTGTGCTCTCAGACCCGCACTGCTCGTGCTCTCGCGAGCGGTCGCTTCGAAGCGGAACTCGTTCCCGTAATGCTTGAAAGCAAGAAGGGCACGCACATTTTTGGTCGTGATGAACATCCATTCGACGGCGCTAGTGTGGAGAAACTGGCCAAGCTTCCGCCGGTATTTTCCGAGACCGGGACTATCACGGCGGGTAATTCTTCAGGCATTACGGACGGTGCCGCAGCCGTGATCGTCGCCAGCGCAGAGTTTGTGAAGAACAATAATCTCAAACCGCTGGCCCACATTTTAGCCGTTACTTCGGCCGGTGTAGATCCGCTCGTGATGGGTATTGGTCCGGTTCCTGCCCTGCGAAAAATGGAGAAAAGACACAATCTCAAACTCACGGACTTCGATCTCATCGAACTCAACGAGGCGTTCGCGGCACAAGTCCTCGCCTGCGATAGAGAACTCCACATGGATCGCGACAAGCTTAACGTAAACGGGGGGGCAATCGCACTGGGACATCCGATTGGCTGCACCGGTACCCGCATTACGGTTACACTGCTTCACGAAATGCTGAAGCGCAAGTCGAAGCGGGGGGTGGCAACCCTTTGCGTGAGCGGCGGGATGGGGATGGCTTTGGCGCTGGAGAATGTAACGTAAATTGCCGACATTGGTAGCCCAGGGCTGCCAGCCGCTATACTTTGGTAGTCTCACGCATTGTTGGCGGAGCTCTGATGCCTTTATCTGCCGTAATTGTGGACGACGAACAGTTGGCCCGTGACGAGCTTGCATATCTACTGAAGGATGTCGGCGACATCAACGTCGTCGCCCAGGGAAAGAATGGCGTCGAAGCGGTTAACCTCATTCGCGAGCATAACCCCGATCTGGTATTTCTTGACGTCCAGATGCCGGGCCTCGACGGATTCGGGGTCATCAAGAAGTTGCTCGACAGGAAAGTACCGCTTCCGAAAATCGTATTCGCCACCGCTTTCGATCAATACGCGGTAAAGGCATTCGAAGTGAATGCGGTTGATTATCTCTTAAAACCTTTCGATAAGAAGCGAGTGCTGCAATCAGTGCAAAAGGCTCGGGCTAAGCTGGAATCGAGCGCCACGTCCAGCGACAAGTTGGAAACGCTGGTACGCATGCTGGAATCCCAGAAGCCGCAGACCTCGAAAATCCTCATCAAGGCTACCGGAAGGCTTTTTCTGGTGGACCAGAAGGATATCTGTTATGCCTCCATCGAAGATGGCGTGATCAGCGTGGCCACTAGTGGTCCAGCCGGTATGGAAGGCCAGTCCAACTGCCGCACCCTTGAAGAGTTATTGGACAGTCTTGATCCGAACTTGTTCTGGCGTGCTCATCGCTCCTACTTGGTCAACATCAATCGCATCAAGGAAGTGGTCCCGTGGTTCAAGAGCTCGTATCAGTTGCGTATGGATGATAAGAAGCAGACGGAGATCCCGGTTAGCCGCGCCCAAACTCGGCGGTTACGTGAATTGTTCGGGCTCTGAATCGCAACTAGCCCCCTGGCGATGCTTCAAGCACATCGCGACTCGCCTTTTCGAACCTTCACAACGTTTTCTAACGCGACATCCTCATCGCCTGGGGCCGCTTTCTCCGAGGGCCGTCAATTCTTGTAAAGCATCGGTTAGAAGACGACGCTCGTCCTTCGCTACATTGGGATCGGGCGGCAATTCTTGTACTCGCCTTAAAATAGCTTTCTGCGGCTCGTCAATCCGTTGCCGGCGCTCACCGGGATCGACCTCCCCAAGAGCGGCCTGGTACAGTGCTGCCCACCAATTGTTACTGGTCGCGGCTGAGGATCGTGGTTCCTGAAGCTGACCGTCATGCTCGGGCTGGGAATTTTGACCTTCGGGATCCGCCCTTGCGGTACTCCTGGTCGTGGGATTTAGCTTTCCAGTCAGACAATCGAATGAATTGGCCCGTTGCAAATATCATTTGTTTCCATAGTTCATAACTTCCCATTGCGACTTGGCCTGACCAACTTCTGATACAGAGGTATTCGGGCACTAACCACAGTGCCGCTACTATCAGATTGAATCTCGAACACCCCACGCAATTCGTGAATACGTTCTCGCATGCTCGATACTCCGACGCCTCCACCAATGTTAGTCTGGAGCCGTTGTAACTCTTCAGCAGGTATACCTTGGCCGTGGTCCTGAACCACCAGCGATACCCGATCGCTCTTCCGCTCCAGGTAAACGTCCACTACTGAGGTGTGAGCATGACGGTAAGCGTTGCTCAAGGCCTCCTGCAAGATACGAAACAGCGCAATTTCAACACGCACCCGCATCCGTTCCTGCTCTGGGGTGCAATTCACGTTCACCTGAATACCGCTGCGCTGACTGAAACCCTTCACATACCACCGAGCTGCTGACGCAAATCCTTTCTCGTCCAGCAAGGGGGGTGCAGCAGATGGGAGATCGTCCGTGTTTTCGAGATGCATTGTTCCAGCAGGTCAACTGATTGTGCTAAGAGCGACTCCCGGTCAGCTGGCTTACAGCGGGGCCGGCTAAGAAGTCCCAAATTCATTTTTAGGGCGGCATGATTTTGGTTGACGGAATCGTGCAGCTCGCGTGCAACCCGGCGTTGTTCTGTGTCTCTTATACGAAGTAGCCTACTAGTCAGACTAGGAGCTGATTGTCCCAGCCTTTTCCGATTAGTGACTTCTACAACAACGACTCCAAGTTGCCTCACCGTACCGGTGGCATCCCTCAGGGGAACGCAGTTGTCAATCCAGTGACCAACTTCGGTTCGGGACGGCAGCTTCGCAGTAATTTCGAACTGCAACCTTTGTCCGGTAGTCAACACGTGCTCAAAAGCAGGTTCCACTCTTTCGGCGATGGCATCTCCGAAGACTTGGCGGACTGTCTTGCCCAGATGGGCATCGGCCGGGATACCATTGATTTCGACGAGAGCCTGGTTGACGGCTTGATAGCGTAGCTGGTTGTCGAAGATGGCAAACCCCACGGTCGGAGTACTGGAAAAGGCGGCCAACAGCTGTTCAGGCTCGCTGAAAACCTCGGATGCGGCGAACTGTCCCCAATCGCATGCGAGTTGAGCCGCCTTATTCGTCATACTGATGCTCCTCAAAACTAGGCGTCATCTGATTTAATCGATGAATAAAGAAAAGGCGTAATGCAAAGCTATTCCTTTGTCCCTTTCGACATCGTCGAGGAAGGAGCTGGCGATTTCGAATGCGACCAGGGTTACACAGGGTTCCACAGATTCGCGAAACAGGCGTTTGCGACCAACGTGAACCGCTATGAAGTCTACTATCTCAGCCGGACTCTCATAAGGGCTAGAATCTACTACGAGATCCAAGTGGCTCTTCGAAGCCGAGCGCATTCGCAACAAACTTTCCGAATATGAAGACGTGGGGGGATGGCGCGCTTTCGTTCATGGATTGTTGCACGATCATAATTCTTTACAGTCTTTTTGCAAGGCTTTTGTCAGCGGAATTCCGAAAAACGTTAATTCTGCCGATATTTCGGCAATAATTCACGACATTGTTCCAGCTTTGGCACTCGTCGTCACCCTGAGGGGCCGGTTTCGCAATTTCATTCGGGGTACGTCTAGCTAGAGAACTGTTAACGCCGCAACCCAATTTCGACGAGTTCTTCGGTGTCGAAAGTCGCTTTAGCGAGCGCGTACAATGTGAGTCATGGCCCGCGGGTGGGAAAGCAAGTCCGTCGAAGCACAAATGGAAGCTGCGGCCGAGATCACGCTGCCTCGCAAAACACCTCTGAGCCCCGAAGCAGTGGCGACACTGCATCGTAAAGACGGTCTGCTTCTTTCGCGCAAGCACGTGCTGCAACAACTTCAAGCCAGCCATAATCCCAGGCATCGCCAGATGCTGGAACAGGCTTTGGCGGATATCGACCATCAACTGGAGAAATTAGTTTGACGACGGGAGATAACGGATTCGGACCGGTGCCGCCTGAACAAAGCTCTTTCTCCTGGCCTCTCTTTAGATTTTCAAATTCGCTGAAGCCGCGGGTGAACTACCCAAAGTGCAACTACTTCAGAGACGCTGACTCTCTGAAAGAGTGTTTCCACCTGACGTATAATAAAGTCCCCATGAAAGCCTATGTGTACGTTTCGCTCAAGAAGAGCGTTTTGGATCCCCAAGGTAAGACCATCCAAGGCGCCCTGAAAAAGATGGGCTACAAGGGTCTGGAGGACGTTCGCCAGGGCAAATATTTTGAGATCGCTTTGGATGGCGACTTGACTCGGACGGAAGCCCAGGCGGAAGTCGAACGCATGGCCCGAGAGGTCCTCACCAACCCAGTTATTGAAGAGTTTCGTTTCTCCCTCGAAGATTAACTCTCCGGTTGCTGGTGAGTGATTTACCCTTGCTCGGGTAAGACGCATCCTTCATTAGCAAGGAAGCTTTCGCTAGACCCAGCCGAAAATGAGGAGTCGTCGCTATGTGCGGAATCGTGGGATACGTTGGTAAAAAGCGCGTTGTTCCGGTGATCATTGATGGCTTGAAGCGGCTCGAGTACCGTGGTTATGACTCGGCCGGCATTGCAGTTGCGGGGAATGGCGCCGGCTTGCAAATCCGCCGCGCCGAAGGCAAGCTGCGCAACCTGGAAGAAGTTATCCGGCTGAAGCCTCTCGATGGAACCTATGGCATTGGACATACCCGCTGGGCTACCCACGGACGGCCTACCGAGGAGAACGCGCACCCTCACCGTGACTGCACCGGGCAAGTCGTCGTCGTACATAACGGTATCATCGAGAACTACCTGTTTCTGAAGAAAAAACTGATCGAAGAAGGCCATAAGTTCACGACCGAGACGGATACCGAGGTTATCGCCCACCTCGTTGAAAAGTATTTCCTCAAGACCGGCAACGGACACCGGCCGGCCCTCGAAGAAGCCGTGCGCAAGGCGGTGCGGGAACTCACGGGCGTTTTCGCCCTGGCGGTAATTGCCGTCGAGGAGCCAAACAAGATCGTGGCTGCGCGCAACGGTCCGCCCGCAGTAATCGGTCTCGGGAAAGACGAGTACTTTGTTGCTTCCGACGTGCCGGCCATTCTCTACCACACGCGTGATCTGTTCTTCCTTGCCGACGGTGATCTGGCCGTAATTACGCCGGAAGGTGTCCAACTCAGCGACTTCAACGGCCAACCGATCGTGCGCCAAGTGCAGCACGTGACCTGGGACCCGATCATGGCCGAAAAGGGCGGCTTCAAGCACTTCATGCTCAAGGAAATCTACGAGCAGCCGCGCGCCGTCAGGGACACCACGCTCGGACGGGTCTCACAAGACACCGGCCACGTATTCCTCGACGAAATGGAAATCACTGAAGCCGAATTCTGCGCGGTGAAGAAGATCAACATTGCGGCCTGCGGTACGAGTTGGCACGCCGGGCAGGCAGGTAAGTTCATGATCGAGAGCCTGGCTCGTGTTCCGGTTGAAGTGGATTACGCCAGCGAATGGCGGTATCGTGACCCGATTCTCGGCCAAGATACGATCACGTTGCTCATCTCGCAGTCGGGCGAAACCGCAGACACCATCGCCGCGCAGCGTGAAGCCAAAGCCAAAGGCTCCAAGACGCTCGCCATCTGCAACGTCGTCGGTTCGATGATCACTCGTGAGTCAGCGGGAACCATCTATACCCATGCCGGACCAGAGATTGGTGTGGCCTCAACCAAGGCCTTCACCGCACAACTCACTGCCCTTTACCTGTTCGCGCTGTACCTGGCGCAACTGCGCGGCGCCATGACTCCCGAGCAGGGGAAGGCCGCGGTGCAGGAACTGACTCGTATTCCTGGCAAGCTCGAGCATTTGCTCACGCACGAAGAAGAATGTGAAGACCTCGCAAAGGAATACATACGTGCGCAGGATTTTCTATTTCTCGGACGTGGCATTCACTATCCCATCGCACTGGAAGGGGCGCTGAAGTTGAAAGAGGTCTCTTACATTCACGCCGAGGGCTATCCGGCGGGCGAAATGAAGCATGGCCCGAACGCCCTCATTGACGAGAACCTTCCGGTCGTCATTATAGCTACACGCGACCCCAACGATTCAGGGTCAGTCGTCCGCTATGAAAAGACGCTGTCCAACTTAAAGGAAGTGAAGGCCCGTTCCGGTATCGTGATCGCGCTGGCGACCGAAGGCGATGAGGAAATCAAAGAGGCTGCCGATCACGTGATCTTTATTCCACCCGCACCCGAGGAATTACTGCCAATTCTGGAAGTCGTCCCACTGCAGCTTTTGGCGTACCACATCGCGGTGCGTCGAGGTTGTGATGTCGATCAACCCAGAAATCTGGCGAAGTCAGTCACAGTAGAGTAGCTCTCAACTTGCCCAGCTTTTAGTTCTTCATCCGTCGCCCTCATCAGATCGGTCTGCAATCTGGCTCCGCCCCGCAAAAGCGTATCGGCTGCAACCCACAGAGTTTGAAGGAGTTGCCGACCGCTGATCGTATCTAAATCACTGCAACCGCGAGGCTTGCAGACTCATCTAAACCTTGACAACGATGTACTCAAGTTCTATCATACCGCCGTTGATAGCGGATTCAGTACTCCAAGCTACTATTTATAAAGCACTTAAAGGATCAGGAGGCAGCTTATGAGCAAAACGATCGGAATTGATCTCGGGACCACCAATTCCTGCGTCGCGGTGATGGAGGGTGGCGAGCCCAAGGTCATTGCCAATGAAGAAGGCGGTCGCACTACGCCATCGGTGGTTGGCTTTACCAAGACCGGAGAGCGTCTAGTCGGCCAGGTGGCCAAGCGGCAAGCCATCACTAACCCGGAGAACACAATTTATTCCATCAAGCGGTTCATGGGACGCCGCTACGACGAAGTTAGCGAAGAAATGAAGATGGTGCCGTACAAGGTGGAGCGAGACGGCGATAACGTCGCCATAGTTGCGCAGGGCAAGAAGTACACTCCGCCTGAGATCTCGGCGATGATTCTGCAAAAGCTGAAGAAAGCAGCAGAAGACTACCTCGGGGAGAAAGTTACCGACGCCGTTATCACGGTTCCTGCTTACTTCAACGATGCGCAACGCCAGGCCACTAAGGATGCTGGCAAAATCGCGGGATTAGACGTGAAGCGCATCATCAATGAACCTACGGCGGCAGCACTGGCCTACGGCCTGGATAAAGGTAAGGACGAAACCATTGCCGTCTATGACTTCGGCGGCGGGACCTTCGATATTTCGATCCTCGAGGTGGGCGAAGGTGTGATCGAAGTAAAGGCTACCAATGGTGACACCCACCTCGGCGGCGACAATATTGACCAGCGCATTGTCGACTGGCTGATTGACGAGTTCAAAAAAGACGAAGGTCTCGACCTTCGTGGCAAAGGCAATGAGATGGCCCTGCAGCGTCTACGCGACGCGGCGGAGCGCGCCAAGATCGAACTCTCCACCACCATGGAGCATGAGATCAACCTGCCGTTTATAACGGCTGATGCCAGCGGTCCGAAGCACTTGGTCAAGAGACTGACCCGGGCCAAGTTGGAATCCATGGTCGAGGACATCATTCAGCGTTCGGTCGGCCCCTGCAAACAGTGCATGAAAGACGCGGGCGTGGACGCCACCAAGATTAACGAAGTTGTGCTGGTCGGCGGCCAGACCCGCATGCCGCGGATTCAAGCATTGGTAAAGGAGCTGTTCGGCAAGGAGCCGCACAAGGGAGTGAATCCGGATGAGGTCGTCGCTATCGGCGCGGCTATACAGGGTGGCGTGCTCAAGGGCGAGGTCAAAGACCTGCTCTTGCTCGACGTGACCCCGCTGACCCTGGCGATCGAGACCCTGGGCGGGGTGGCTACCCCAATGATTCCGCGCAACACGACCATTCCGACTCGCAAAACGGAGACGTTCTCGACCGCGGCTGACAATCAGACCTCGGTTGAAGTCCATGTACTGCAGGGCGAGCGTCCTCTGGCACGCGACAATCGCACGCTGGGCAAGTTCCACCTGACGGGAATTCCCATGGCGCCGCGTGGTATGCCGCAAATCGAGGTGACATTTGACATCGACGCCAACGGCATTCTCAACGTGACCGCCAAAGATACGGCCACCCAGAAGGACCAGAAGATCACGATCACGTCGTCTTCGGGTCTGAGCAAAGAGGAAGTCGAGCGCATGGCGAAGGAAGCCGACGCGCATTCGGCGGAAGATAAGGCCAAGCGGGAAGAGATCGACTCGCGTAACCAGCTCGACTCCATGGTTTATCAGTTGGAGAAGATGCTGCGCGAATCGGGCGATAAGATCTCCGGTTCCGAGCGTGGTGACGTCGAAAACGCCATCGCCGATGCCAAGAAGGCGCTCGAAGGCACCGACAAGGCTGCCATGGATCAGGCGCGGGAACGTCTGACCCAGGCCTCGCACAAACTGGCGGAGCAGATGTATAAGGCTACGCAGGCGCAGGGCGCCCCGGGCGCGGAACCAGGCGCTGGCCCGCGAGCGGGAGCAGGAGTAGGTCCGGCGCCAAACGCCAATGGACAGCCAAAGAAAGACGAGGGTGTAATCGACGCCGAATACGTAGACGTCGAAGATAAGAAGTAAGGATTCGTGTTATGCGGGCGCCCTCGCCCGCAAGAAGGACTGACTGGCCACGGATCAGACGGATGAACGCGGGAAGGGAATCCGCGGCTCCGCCCAAATCCGTGGCTACATTTTTTATTCTTATTAGATTTAGAACAAGGGAGATTTAAATTGCAATTCGAAGTAAACGGTCAATCTTATTTTTTAACTTTTGTAGAGGATGAAAGATGCTGGTGTGTCTTTGCGCCCACGGCATCGGGGATGCGCCGCATCCCGGTCTACGTGGACGCGGCGACGCACGAGCGATTCAGCCTGCCCGGGGAAGTGGCAAAGCATTAAGCGAATCGTGTGTTTTGGGGAGACACAATGAAGCGCATAAATCATCCGCGAGCAACCGGTGGCCAGGCGTTGGCGGAGTACGGGTACAAATGGGCCACGATCAGCGCCAGGCTCAGCGTCAAGCACATAGCTGTCCAGGCACTGACCGCGATGTACGGTAAACGGGCTGCCCGGGCTGCGATTCGCGAAGCCAGGCGTGTGTCGAGAAGGACGCGGTAAACTCGGGGAGACAAATTGTCTGAAGTTGCGCTCTCGTAAGCCATGGCCACTCAAACCAAAGACTACTACGGCCTGCTCGGAGTAAAAAAGTCTGCCTCAGCAGACGAGATCCGCAAGGCTTTCCGTAAACTTGCGCGTAAGTACCATCCTGACGTAAATCCCGGGGACAAGACTGCAGAAGAGAAATTCAAGGCCATCTCCGAGGCCAACGATGTTCTCAGCGATCCCAAGAAGCGCAAGATTTACGATCAGCTAGGCTTTTACTC
>QIAP01000164.1 GCA_003225075.1 Acidobacteriota bacterium
ATGGGTCGCGTCTGGAAGGCTTTCCTGCTGGGCAGGAGCCCATCTCCCACCTTTTCAAAAATAATCGCGACGGTACCTTTACGGACGTGACAGCGAAAGCAGGACTAAGACACTCGGGTTGGGGACAGGGCGTCTGTATTGGTGATTATGACAACGATGGCTGGGAGGATCTGTACGTCACCTACTACGGCAGGAATGTGCTTTACCACAATAACGGTGATGGAACTTTTACTGACGTCAGCGAAAAAGCCGGAGTAGCCGGGAAGAAAACACGCTGGGGAACCGGTTGCGCGTTTGTGGACTATGACCGCGACGGCCATCTCGACCTGTTCGTCGCCAACTACATCAGTCTCGATCTGGCTACCGCCCCGGTCCCAGAATCGGGACCGTGCCTCTACAAGGGCGTCATGGTCGCCTGCGGACCTCCGGGTTTGGCTGGGGACACCAACATTCTGTATCACAACAACGGTGATGGTACGTTCACGGATGTGTCCGAGAGTGCCGGGATCAAGCAGGCTACCGGGTTTTATGGACTCGGCGTATTGACCGCGGATTTCGATAATGACGGCTGGCCCGATATCTATGTGGCCAACGACTCGACCGCCAGCGCTCTCTTTCAGAACAAGAAAAATGGCAAGTTCGTGGACGTCGGCATGGAAGCTGGATGCGTTCTGAGCGCCGACGGAAAACCTCAAGCCGGCATGGGAGTCTCAGCTGCAGACTATGATCTTGACGGCAATCTGGACATTGTTAAGACCAACTTCGCCGGGGATACTCCCTCGCTCTACCACAATCGCGGGAGCTGGAATTTTGAAGATGCCACTTTTACCGCTGGCTTGGGAATGCACACGCAATACCTGGGATGGGGCTGCGGCTTTTTTGACATGGACAATGATGGCTGGCCCGACATTCTCATCTGCAACGGACACGTGTATCCCGAAGTCGAACAATTGAAAACCGAAGCAGGGTATGCGCAGCGTAAGCTGCTCTATCGAAATTTACGCAATGGCCATTTCGAGGATGTGTCACTCAACGCAGGAACTGGTATCTCGACCCCCTGCGCTTCGCGGGGCTGCGCTTTCGGTGATTTCGACAATGACGGCGACATTGACGTCGTAGTCAACGCCGTCAATGACTATCCGCAACTTCTGCGCTGCGATTCAGGCCACGACAACAATTGGATCAAGGTGCGAACCATTGGAACGAAATCCAATCGCAGTGGGATTGGCGCGCGCCTGAAATGTGTTACGCGACCTCCCGGAGAATTGAAGCCTCACCAGCAAATCGACGAAGTTCGCAGCGGTGGAAGTTACATCTCCCAGAACGACCTACGCATACACTTCGGCTTGGGCAAGGCAGATAAAGTTGAGTTGCTGGAAGTCCGCTGGCCCAGCGGTCAGGTGGATACGCTCAAGGACATCAAGCCGAACCAATTGGTTTTTGTCAAAGAAGGCACAGGAATCGTCCGCAGCATGCAGTTCGATCGCGCCAAGAGATCAAACCCAGCGAAATAGTCATCGCGATATGGAGGGCGCAGAATTCTTCGGGGTAGCATGATTCATCGCCACTCCGGAACCTTCCGTAAGGCTATGAATAGAATCTACCGTCACGTTATTAAACTGCTCTACCAGTCCGCTCGGCCACCGCACCTGCACTGAATCAACTCGCTCAGCCGTTCCCAGGCCGAAATGCACTCGCCGGTCGCTATTCGAGATGTAACTAGACCCGCTGCGCACTTCGTCCACCAACCTCCGCTTGCCGATATTCACTGTAATTCCCGCGCCGATGCCATCGCGATTGGAGCGCGTTCCCACCGTCTGGATCCCAATCCAGTGATTAGATGAACGAATCTGATTGACCAGAAGGCTAGGCGGGGAGTTCATGTTGCTGATAACCACCGAAAGCTTGCCATCGTTCCACAGATCGCCAACTGCCAAACCGCGTGACGATGCCGCGCTCGTAATTCCCACGCCCGCAGACGCAGAGATGTCGGTGAAAGTTCCGTTGCCGTTGTTGTGATAAAGAATGCGTGGTTCCTGGTAATTACTCCCAAGGTGATACTTGTCCACTTCCGGATACACGTGCCCGTTCGCCACGATCAGATCGGGCCAGCCATCGTTATCGAAATCGAAAAACATGGTTCCCCAGCCTAGATACTGGGTGTGAAGTCCGAGCCCAGCAGCGAATGTGGCATCTTCGAAGGTCCCATCTCCATTATTTCGGTAAAGCGTGGAAGTATCGTCGGAGAAATTGGTTTTGAAAATGTCCAAGCGACCGTCGCCATTGAAATCGGCGACACTCGTTCCCATACCTGCCTGCTCGCGTCCATCCTCGTTGAATGCGGCACCTGCGGTTACCGCAACATCAGTGAAAGTTCCGTCACGATTGTTGTGGTACAGAATGCTGGGAGTGCTGTCGCAGGCGACGTAAATGTCAGGCCAGCCGTCGTCGTCGAAGTCGAGAGTAGAGATACCGAGCGAGTAATGGCCATCGGTGCGATCGAGGTGCGCTTTAACTGTGACATCTTCGAATGTACCGTTGCCGCGGTTGCGATAAAGAATGTTCTTCGCGCCTGGTAATCCGCGCGGCCCACACATCACCGGTACTCCCTTCCAGACGCAGGAGGCCCTCGCTCCTGGTGCGGGCGCAGTTGAAAGGTCAAAGTCCACATAATTGGCCACGATGAGGTCAAGCAGTCGGTCGCGGTCATAATCAACGAATGCGCAGCCTGTGCCCCAGGATTTCCCTGATCCCGCTACTCCGGCTTGCTGCGCTACTTCCGTGAAAACCCCTTTCTGGTTGTGATACAGGCGATTCTTCCCGTAATAAGTGACGTAGAGGTCTTCCCAACCGTCGTTATCGTAGTCGCCGACGCAAACTCCCTGCCCCCAACCGGTTGCGATCAGGCCTGCCTCAACCGTCACATCTTTAAACGTGCCGTCGTGATTATTCCGATATAAATGGCTGGTAGGCCCTTTTCCCGGTGGGGAGCCTTCTAAAGTCGTGCCATTCACAATAAAAATATCGGGCCAGCCATCATTGTCATAATCAAAGATGGCAACGCCAGTTCCTGTGGTTTCAATGATGTACTTCTTCGTTTCCTTGCCGCCGAAAACGTTTTCGATAGTGAGCCCAGATTTCCCGGCGATGTCAGTGAAATTGGCGATTTGCGCGGAATCCCTGTTTGCTTGGGCCTTTGTTCCAATAGAAAATACGAAGAAAATGAACAAAACTACGGCGTCGAAAGATTGCGAGCGCGGGAAACGCGAGCAGCGAGCAAAATTGGACATCATGACCCTGCATGCATCCTAGGAGCAGCTCTGGCTCGGGTCAAGACATCACCAACTGATCGCGTTCTGCACAGACAGGCGCTTCGACATAGTAGTATTTACTCATCCCCAAACTCCGGGCCTGATATTTGCTGCCGTGCTTCTCTCCACCTCCAATCGCCGAATTGCCCTCTCGCTCTGGCGATTGGTCGCGCTCCTGCTCGGTTTGTGGGTCGTGTCACTAGGTGCATCTGAGCAGGCCGCGAAGAGCTCTCCGGTTTCTGCGCGCGCGGCCTCGACTTACCAGCGAGGCATGAAGGCCTTGCAAAAAGGTGATCTCGCCACTGCCCAGGCTGAATTTGAGAAGGTGATCGGCCTCACGCCCCGCAGTGCCGAGGGCCACAACTCTCTAGGATGGGTATTGCTTTCACAACGGCAGTTTGAATCTGCCATCTCCCAGTTCCGCACGGCCGTGCAACTCAAGCCTGACTTCCCCCAGGCCCATATCAACTTGGCAAATGCTCTCTCCCAAACCGGGGATCTCGAAGGCGCAATTCTGCAAGGACGTGAAGCTCTGCGCCTGGCGCCAAACGATGCCGAAGCACATCGCACCTTAGGACGAGTTCTAAGTTTTCGGCACGATATGGATGGTGCGACCCGAGAACTACGGCGCGCGATTGATTTAGAGCCTCGGCGGCCCGACCTACATGACGAACTGGGGTCGGTGCTGGCGCAGCAGTCGCACTCAGAGGAAGCCTTGGCAGAGTTCTCGGAAGCCTTACGGCTGCAGCCAGATTTCGCGTCCGCCCATCTTCATCTCGGTGTGTTGCGTCTCGAGCAAAAGTCACTGGACGGCGCAGTCTCGGAACTACGCACCGCCATCCGACTCGCTCCTGACAATTCGCAGGCACATTTCTACTTGGGCAGAGCGCTTGATGAAAGGGGCGAAAAAGATGAAGCCATCCGAGAAGTGCAAGCCTCAGTGAAGCTGCAGCCAAACTTCGCCGACGCCCAGAATCGTTTGGGCTTGCTTCTCCAGCATTCTGGAGATGCCGAAGGAGCGGTCACTGCATTCCACAAACTAGTAGAGCTCCAACCCGACAATTCGGATGCGCACAACAATCTCGGTCTGGCGCTGCTGCAACGTGGTGATGCCAATGCCGCAGCGCAAGAATTCAAAGCGGTACTGAAGCTGCGGCCTGATGATACCGGTTATCGCAGCAACCTCGGTGTCGCATATCTGCAGCAGGCCAACTTCGATGCTGCTATCGCAGAGTTCCAATCTGGACTCAAGACAGCCCCGCAAGATGCCACCCTGCATTACAACCTCGGTTTGGCACTCAAGTTAAAAGACCGCCTTGCGGAAGCTGTCGCCGAATTGCAAAAAGCTGCCCAACTCAATCCTGCGCAGGCTGACATTCACTACACGTTGGGCGTCACTCTTTGGCAGGAGGGAGACTTTCCCAAGGCGTCCGACGAACTCCGCGCCGCCATCCGCGCGAAACCCGACTACGCCGAGGCTTATTACACCTTGGGCACGGTTCTGAAACAGCAGGGAAGCCTCCAGGATGCGGCGACTGCACTACGCCAGGCGATTCGGTTGCAACCGGACTTCATGGGTGCCCATACGACGCTCGCTTCGGTCTTGCGACAGCAGGGCGACACCGCAGGCGCGGCCGCTGAGAGTAGGGCAGGGGAGCAGATCGCGAAACAAAAAACTAGTTTACAGACGGCCACCTTCGCCACCAATTCGGGTCGGAGACTGCTCGACGTGGGAGATGTCGAAGGGGCGGTCGCACAGTTTCGTTCTGCCATCACGCTGGTTCCCACCTATGCTCCGGCGCATCTCCACCTCGCAGAGGCGCTGCAACGAAAGGGAGAAAAAGCGGAAGCGCAGAGAGAGTTTCAAAGAGCGGCTGAATTGGATCCACGCCTGAAACCTGATTCTCCGTAATGCACGGCACATCTTGCAGTTTGTCTACGGGTTCCTGTTCCGGAGCGCCACCACTGTGGTCTCTACCGGCACGCCGCGGGTAACCTTGACCCGCAGCACAGCTTCGAATGGCTTCACTTCGCCCGTGTCCGAAAGGCTGAGTCGTGACAAGAGCTTCTCCAGAGAATTCTGTTCGCAAACGTATTCGACCGCTGCTTCGGTGCCCAGTGTGGTTGTTCCCGCGAGAATCAAGACAGAGCGTGCTGGATCCAACCCCTGTACCAATGCAACGACTGCATAGTCCTCGCTCAGAGGCGTGTTGGAGGGACTACCGACCAGAAACTTGGGCTCTCCACTCCGAGGGTGCACATTGACCACCGCCAGGTCACCCTTGCGCGGTCCGGAATCGAGTCGCTGAAATACGAACTCTTGTGTGCTTGGTATCTCCCGCAGGGTCAAATTTTCCGCCGGCGATCCAACGAAGATCAAATCGTTGTTCTTGGCGTCGTCAAGCGAGAACAGGCTCCCACGCTTGACGCGTAGCGGGCGCCGCAGCAAACCGAAGACCCGATCGAGCTCATGTACCGCCAGCACTTCCCCCACTCCTGTGTAGTGATCCAGAATCACATTGCGTGAGTCACGTAGGGGGTCGAAGTAGCGCATTCCAATTTCGGGGCGTCCCACGAAGGCCCCGTTGCTGAAGATCACCCACGTCTCTTGCGACCCACTTAGAAAGCTCTTCCAGAAAACTCGGAACACTGCAGGGGCTGCCTCGTTACCGGCAGGCAGTTCGCGGCGAGTGCTGTTTCTGGTGACTACCAGTGAGACGATCACTCCAACGGCTGCCGCCAACAAAATCGAGAGCACGGCGAGTGCTCGAATACTGCGCCGCTCGGTAGTTCGTTGGCTCGTCTTTTCGTAGTATGGGCCCGAAGGCGGATGAGCAGTTCCTGGCACGCGATGATGAAAAGAAAGAGCGTAGCTGCCCTTCGGGAGTTCCACCACGATCGGATCTTCGGCGCCAGCAGAACTGTAGTACTCGGCTAATTTCAGGCGTAGACGTCCCGCCTGTACTCGAATTGTGGAATCGGACTGAGGATCGAAATCCGCCCTTCGCCCGAAAACCTCGGTCGCGATTTGATACTCCTTGGGATGAGCACCCGGGTGATCGAGTTCATGTTCGGCGAGGTATCGGAGTAGTTTGCAGAGCGACTCCGAGCCGTGCAGAACAGGGCTGTTGACCAGCCTCTCAATCTGCGCGAGGTATTGTTCCTTTTCCGAAACTTGGGCCCGAGTAACGCTCATTTAACGTAAGCGTAACAATTCGCGCCATCTCCGTGCAAGCAGGCTACTTGTTTTGTGTAACCGTATCAGACGGAATGAGACTTCTGAAACCTAATCACATCCCTCCACATTGCAGCCGTCAACGAATCACGAATCGGCGGGGAAGAAGAACGGAACTTTAGGCGGCCTCAGGCGCGCGAGTGCGGTGGTACACCGATTTACGGTGATTAAAAGTAGCTATTTCCCACCGCAAAGCGCTGTTCTGGTTTTGCGGAGAGCTTTCGTCGTAGAACTTCCAAGCGTCATATAAGTGGACGGGCGATCAACTCGCTTTCTTAACAGAATCAACGTAGTACATCGAATCGTATTTCGGAAACCGAACTGCTAACAGTATTGTCAATAGTGTTTTTGTGTCCGGGTTCGTGCCAGGAGCTGCACATCGTGGGCTCCCAATGTTTTTCCTCGAAAGAAATTCAGATGATGTCCGGAGGCGTGCAATGAAGACAAAGTCGTTACTCGTCGTTTTGATCGCATTATGCGGAATCCTGTGTTCTATCGGGGTGACACAGGCTTTTGGCCAAGCTGTCTACGGTAGCATCATAGGCACCGTGACCGATGCGCAAGGCGCGGCAGTGGCCAATGCCAAGGTGAAGGCCACCTCGGTGACGAAGAATACCACCACCGAGACAACTACGAACGAGAGCGGCAACTACGCCGTGACACATCTAATTCCCGATACCTACAACGTGAGAGTTGAAGCTCCTGGCTTCAAAGCGTTTGAGACGAAAAATGTTCTAGTACAGGCAGACGCCGCCGTGCGCGTCGACGGACAATTCCAGGTGGGCGGAGCTTCGGAAACGGTTGAGGTAACCGCCGAAGCGCCCCAGTTGAAGACCGATCGCGCGGACGTGTCGATTGAGTTCGATTCGAAGTATGTGGAGAACCTGCCAATCTTCAATCGCAACTTTACATCGCTCGAGTTGGCGTCTCCGGGCACGCAAAAGCTGGTGGGCTGGAGCCATGCGGCCACGGAAAATCCCCAGGGTGGCCAGCAAATCTTTGTTAACGGCCAGCACTTCAGCGGCACCGGATTCGAACTTGACGGCACCGATAATCAGGACCCGATTCTTGGGATCATAGTTGTCAACCCGAACCTCGACGCCATTACTGAGACGAAGATGTCTTTGCAAAATTACGACGCCGAATTCGGAAAGGCTATCGCCGGCTTGGTCACGGTACAAACTAAGTCGGGCAGCAATGACGTGCACGGCAGCGCGTTCTGGTTCCGCCGTACTGATGCAACCGCAGCGCGTGATCCGTTTACCCAGTACAAGCCCGATGCAGTGACTGGCCGCATGATTCCATCGAGTCGTTGGAATCAGTTTGGCGGCTCGATCGGCGGTCCGATTATTAAGAACAAGTTGTTTTTCTTTGGCGATTATCAAGGTACGCGCCAAACCAGCGGCATTAGCCAACAGTTAACCATTCCCACTTCCACGGTTCTCAGCACCTGCCTGGTGGCTACTGGCTTCTGTGATTTAAGTCAGTACCAGCCGCTGATTGGTAATGGAAAGGCTGGAGACCGCTCTAACTACCTCTTTGATCCGGCTTCGTCTCCCAACTTGGATGGCACCGGCCGCAGTGCATTTTGCGGGGCTACCGAGGTCTTAAATCCAACGCCTGGAACTTGTCCAACCCCCTTTCTGATCCCGGTCGGCAAACTTTCTAGTCAAGCCCTGAACATTTTGAGTCTGTTTCCAACGCCGACGAATGGACTTGTACAAAATAACTTCGTGGGTGCCGGATCCGGTCCCTTTAAGCAAGACAGTTTCGATACACGTATCGACTTTACCGCCAGTCAGAGCTTGCAAGTTTTCGGACGATTCAGTCTTGACTACTTCAGCCTGTCCGGCAAAGGAGCATTGGGGCCACTTGGCGGGGTGGGATTCGGACTTCTTGGATTAGCGGGTAGCTCCATCACGCACAATTACAGCCTAGCGACTGGTTTTACAAAGACATTAAGCAGCTCTCTCTTAACCGACTTCCGTTTCGGATACTTCAAGTACAATCCGCAGACTCATAAGCCGGACGAAGGCACGAATCCAGCGACAGCTTTTGGTATCCCCAACATGAATTTAGGCGACAAGACCACTTCTGGCTTGCCGGCCTTTTTCCTGCACGACGCTGCCCCCAACGGCGGTGCCGGTAACGTAATATCAAACTTCGGCGACGGCCTGAACGTAGCCCGCTGCAACTGTCCTCTAACCGAGAGCGAGCAACAGTTCCAGTTCGTAAATAACTGGACGAAAATAATTGGTAACCACCAGGTAAAATTTGGTGGCGATATCCGCTTTGCCGAAAACCTCCGGGTGCCGAGCGACGCTAACCGCACCGGTCAACTTAACTTTAGTCCCAAGGGGACATCCAACGGCGGATCCGGTGGCTTGGATTTGGCGACCTTTTTGCTGGGCGATGTGACGTTCATGGATCGTTACGTCAGCAGCAGCCTGGACGCGGCGGAACGTCAGAAGCGCACTTTCTTCTATGGGCAGGACACCTGGCGCATTACCCCGAAGTTGACCCTGAACTATGGGTTGCGCTGGGAAATCTACTTCCCCGAGTACGTGAACGGTAAGGGGAAGGGCGGATTTGCCAACATCAAGCAAGGCATCATTCGCGTGGGCGGCTTCGGTCCGTACAATTTGAGCGGAAATATCGATAACAACTGGACTGCATTTGCGCCCCGTCTCGGGATCGCATATGAGGTTACCCCGAAGACCGTTGTCCGCATGGGATATGGGCGCAGCTACGACATGGGCGTATTTGGGTCAAACTTCGGACATACAGTAACCCAAAACCTGCCGGTTCTAGTCAACCAGAACGTCAGTGCCAGCAGCCAGGTGCCTCCTGGCACTCCCGCAAACCTAATTCCGTCGAATGATATCGTTCCCGCGTTTACCCTCGCAAACGGGCCCCCGCTCTTCACGTTCCCGGCAGTGCCATCTAGCGGTCAGCTCCCGCTTCAGGGCCCACTGGGTAACGTTAGCCCCAAGATCCGCCCAACTTTCCAGAGGCTGCCCATGGTTGACGCGTGGAATGTCACGGTTCAACATCAACTCACCAACACGATGTCGGTTGAAGTCGGTTACGTCGCCAGCAAGGGTACGCACGTATTCGCCGGCAATGGACCGGCATACAACGTCAACCAGATTGCGATTGGACCGGGGACAAGTGTAGATGGCAAATTCGTCCCGAGCACCCCGCAAGCCAACCGGCGGCCGTTTTTCAACAAATTCATCTATCCTGACTGCTCGATTTTAACTGGGACCTGTGGCAATAGCGGGGTGCCCCTCGTGGACCAATTGACTTGTTGCTCCAGCGACTTGGGTAACTTCCTCGGGAACGACGCGAGCAGCAATTACAACTCGCTCCAGGTCAAGTTCGATAAGCGGTTCTCGCGAGGCCTGCAACTCATAGCTCATTACACTTTCGCCCACGCTAATAACTACGACGGCGACTATTACGTAGACAGCCCCCGCGTCGCGTATGGCCCAGACGATATGAACCGTAATCACGTGTTTGCAACGACTATCGTTTACGAGCTTCCATTCGGCAAAGGACATGCGTTTGGCTCTGGAGCTGGTCGCGCCATGGACTTGATCATCGGCGGATGGCAGTTGAATAGCACTACGAACTGGAGTAGCGGTCTGCCCTGGACGCCAAGTTACGGCGAATGTGGCCAAGTCACGGATACTGGCCCATGCCGTCCCAACAAGAACGGTTCATTCAAGGTGGGCGCGCGTGCCTTTGATCCCGTCAACCACATCGTCCCGTTCTTCACTCCAATTTCGGGTGCTCTGTCCATCACCGCCCCGGCGGGCACGGACTTCTGTTCGGTGACACCACCGTCTGGTCCTGGCTTCGCTCGTCCGGCATGTGGAACCATAGGTAACATTGGCCGTAACTCGTTCCACGGGCCGCACGCGTTCACTTCGGACATGTCGGTGATGAAGAATTTCAAGATCACTGAGAAGCTCAATGGACAATTCCGCATGGATGCATTCAACCTGTTCAATCACCCCGTGCTGGGTTTTGATAGCAATGAGGGTGGCGGCAGGTGTATCGACTGCGGCGGTAACAACGGCAAGATCACAGATATCGAAGCAGACACCACAATGCGTCAGTTGCAGTTTGCACTGCGGTTCACGTTCTAGAGCACATAACTGTTGGATCGATCATTGAGAGGGAGCTCTTTGAGCTCCCTCTCTTTTTGTAGGAATCAAGACAGGTTTGATGCGAAGTAGGTTCGATGCGAAATATTGCCCACACTCCCAGTTACAGACTCTGTCTGCTGCTTCTTTTCTGCTCACTTTTTCTTTTTTCGAAGACCGCGAGCTGGCCTTTCGCCGCCTGGCGCCGCATCTCGGACAAACCTGTCATCTCCCCGCAAGGTGATGGCTGGCGGTCAGCCGGTACTTTTAATCCCGCCGTAATCCTTCATGATGGGAAATTCGTTATGCTTTATCGCGCGCAGGACAAACACGGTACCTCGCGCCTCGGTTATGCCGAGAGCAGCGACGGCGTCCACTTCACCTCGCGACCCGAGCCGGTACTTTCACCCGAAACGGATTATGAAAAGAACGGCGGGGTTGAAGATCCTCGCCTCGTCAGAATGGGAGACACGTACTATCTCACTTACACCGGCTACAACAAGAAGGAAGCACAGCTCTGCCTGGCCAGTTCTAGAGATCTGATTCACTGGGACCGCAAGGGCGTCATCCTGCCGGCATACCGGGGACACTGGAACGTCGGCTGGACGAAATCCGGCGCCATCGTACCGGAAAAGATCGACGGCAAGTACTGGATGTATTTCCTTGGCACCAGTGCTGACAAGACTGATCAGATGGGCCTGGCATACTCCACTAATCTCATTCACTGGGACGAAGCCACTAACGCTCCGGTGCTACCGCGCCGGCCGGGCCAATTTGATTCGCGCGTAGTCGAACCCGGACCGCCGCCGATACTCACGCCCCAGGGCATCGTCCTCCTATACAACGCTGCCGACGACAAGCTTGTCTACCGCACGGCCGTCGCCGTATTCGACCGTAAAGATCCCCGTAAAGTTATCTCCCGTTCTGACAAGCCGATCTTCGTTCCAGAGAAAAAGTGGGAGAAAGCTGGTCAGGTTCCAAACGTCGTCTTCGTGGAGGGAATGGTTCGGCAAGGCAACCGCTATCTCTTCTATTACGGAGCGGCCGACAAATACGTTGGCGTTGCCGAATCTCCCGCCATCCCATGACGCCCGTCCTGGCCTGTCTTTTTATGTTCTAATTTCAGCAGATTCTTCTTGTGTGGGACTTTCCATGTCATTGTCAAGGTGGATTTCAGTTCTTGTGCTGGTAATTTCTACGGTCCCCGTTCTGATGGCTCAAGCGCCTCAGTTGCCACCATCGCAGTCGGGGCCAGCCTCCGTCGCAACCAAGCCGCAGCCGGCAAATCCTGATTTCGCCCAGGCCCAGCGCCTTCTTCAACAAGGCAAGTACGACGAGGCTATTTCGCAATTGCACCAACTTGCCTCGCAAAATGTGAAGCTCCCCGGAGTGTCTCGCGAATTAGGTGCTGCTTACTACAAGAAGGGTGACTACCAGAAGGCCGCGGAGTACCTAAAACCGGCCATACAGGAAGATCCCAAGGACGGCGAAGCCGTGCAGCTCCTTGGTCTCTCGTACTATCTTGGCGGCCATCCCACGGATGCCATTCCCTACCTTGAGCGAGTGGACACCTGGCTCCCTCGCGCAAACGTCGATGCCTCGTACATATTGGGCATCTGTTACATCCAGACCAAAGACTATCCCAAGGCGCGTAAGGCGTTTGCCCGGATGTTTGACGTGCCGCCCGACTCCGCTGCCAGTTACTTGTTCACTGCGCGAATGCTCCTGCGGCAGGAGTTCCAGCCGATTGCAGAGGAATATGCTCAGAAGGCGGTCACGCTGGATCCCAAACTTCCTCTGACGCATTTCCTGCTAGGTGAGCTGTATTTATTCAAGTCAAAAATTCCCGAAGCAATCACGGAGTTCCAGAAAGAACTATCGCTCAACCCCGGACACGCCGCCACTTATTACAAGCTGGCTGACGCTTACTCCCGCATTCAAAAGTTCGATGATGCCGAACGCCTGTTACAGCGCTCCATCTGGCTGGATGCGACCTCTACCGGACCGTACATCCTGATGGGGAAAGTGTTGGATAAGAAAGGTGAGACGGAATTGGCAGTGCGCGCACTGCAACGCGCGCTGGCTATGGACCCCAATAATCCCGTGACCCATCACCTGCTTGGCCAGGCATATCGTGAACTGGGAAGGAACGAAGACGCAGAACGTGAACTCAAAATTGGGGGTCAGTTGCAACAACGCCAGGACCAGAAGGAATAAGCAAAATAGCTAATGGCTAATGCTTAAATCATTTCCCCAAAGTAGAGCAGCCGGGCATTTCAATTATTTTGGAGGGGGACGAGCCGCTGTACTCTCTTCATTTGCCAGTCGCTCGACAACCGCCGGCGGCAGACTGTGTAGTAGTTCCAGGAAAACACCGTTCGTCCATCCAAAGCCGACAACATTCGACTTATAACCCGTTGCGACATGGGTTTCGGATGACCGCGTAACCACATTATATTTTTCTCGGATGGTACCATCGCGGCGGAAGTTCTCTAATACCGTGGACAGAAACTTATAAGAGAGCCGGTCTGCATCAGCACTAAACCCGTAGCGCCGCAGTCCTTCTATTCCCAGTAGTTGAATGGGCGCCCAACCATACGGATAATCCCACTGGGCCCCTGTATTTGTATGACTCATAGCTAATCCTCCCGCCTGCTCAAACACAGGCAAGTTCCCCAGCACTGAGCGCGCCTGCTCAGGAGTGGCAAGACCTGCCCAAAGAGGATAGAAAGTGCTCGCATACTCGTAGGAGGATCTCTTCTGAGTATCAAAGTTATAGTCGAAAAATTGTCCGCGTTCGCTGTCCCAGAGATACTTGTTAATTCGCTCCTTCCGTTCATCTGCTCGCTTCTGCCACTTATCCGATTCATTGGCCTTACCCAGCAATCGGCTCATCTGCTCCAAGTCTTTTTCCGTTTTGTAAAGGAGGCTGTTCAAACAAACCGGCGCATAATGGTGCGTTTGGGCGCTATAGGGTCCAAATCGAAACGAGATATCGAAAGCCGACTCTCGCATGCTGCGATCACCTTTGTAGAAATCGCGGGTCAAGGACAAAGTTTTCAGGGGATCACATTTGGACCCTGCTGATGTTGCTTCGCAGAGTTGCAAAGTAAACAAAAAGCCAATTGCATCGAGATTCGTCTCGCTGCTCCGGGTTTCTACAAGGTCGTGATCGGCAACTTCCGGGTGTTCGAAAAAAAACGATGCCACGCTACGGTAATAACCTGCCTCGTCCTGCAATCCTTCCGGTGCCGGCCCCTCGCCGAAATCGTAATAACGCGAGAGTCCCGTGGCGCCGGCACGATGCGGGTCGCGATTCCACATCTCATAATCTTTGCTGGCGTAGCCATACGCCTTCGCCAACCAACCGCTGTCCGCTTTCCCAGCAGCTTTCTCAGCCTGGTAAACGGCCATGATCATCGAGGTGAGAAATGGCGGCTGGGAGCGTGTCAGAAAATATGTTCGATTGGCGTTCAGAATGGTACCGTAGTGCTCAATCTCAAAAAAGAAGTTTTCTACCATGCCGCGGGCCAGGTCTAGCCGGCCGTCGCGCAGGAGTCCCAGAATTTCGAAATAACTATCCCAGCCATACATCTCATTAAATCTGCCTCCCGGTACCACATAACGGTTTTCGAGAAAGAGCAATCCAGGCGGTTGAATCTGATTGACGTCGATTTCACCCGGTCGGTGAATCTCAATGGGAAGATACTTCACTTCGACTTTGCAATCCTTTTCTAAGCGCTGCACTGAAGATGTGGGAGGAAACCCAGCCGGCAAATAGAGAACAGCGGTCGTGGCCAGCTTTGGGTCAGCGATCGAGTCGCATTTGGTCATCGAGCGTGTGAGTACATCCCATGCCGACGATATGTAGCTGCGTATAGGAGTGAGTGCATTTTCGGTAGCAGTGGCAGAATCTAGTGCGCGAGCGGGGATGCCGGCCAGGAGCAAGCAGAAGAACAGGTAAACCGTTTGCCGCTGCACACTGCGTCGTTTGGCCTTCTGGGCGATTGGAAAAGAATAGTTTGTCGTTATCATCCCGGCAAATCATACACCCGGCAAGCATCAACAAAGGACCCTTAGACCCGCCCTTTACTATACGGATTGCATTGGATGGCAGTGCCAGGAGGGCTATGCGATACTGGCACTGGGACCGAAGCGGTATCGCAAAGCAGGCGCACCGAGTGGCAAATCGTCACCTCTTAGGGCGCGTAGCTCAAACGGATAGAGCATCGGATTTCTAATCCGAGGGTTGCAGGTTCAATTCCTGCCGCGCCTACCAAAACATCAATTACATACAGCGATCCTTAGTTCACGATGGGGAACCGTCGGGGAACCAATAGCTGCTCTTCTAGCTTTGCCATTGCCGAAACGACGTCTGCGTTCACCGCCTTAACATAACTGCGCATCGTCACTGCAATTCTGGAGTGGCGCAGAATCAGCTGAATCGATATCGGAGCATATCAGCAGTAGTAGGCGCGCACAAAAATCCCGATAGACGACGGACATGCCCCACCATCGTTCTGCGGCTGTTTTCGCGGCGGCAATTGCAGTCGCTGGCAATGGGGAAATGCAAACCGTGTCCGCGGAGGTGCTATTCCTGATCCTTCATAGACCTAGTGGCTGACCATTTTCGACCACCAGGTTCGGCGCCTATTGGGAATCGCGGCGAGTCTAAGGCGCAACTCCGGGACAATAAGCGCTTGCTCCACAGTTGGCTCGTTTATGGCGGCAATTCTGAACTCTAAAGCGTTGGCCTTGTCGGCGGCGCCCGTATTCCTATAAGCAACTACCAATCGCTGCATGGAAAATGGGTTGTCGATGTCCTCTTCCAGGTGTGGAATTGCATCTGCTTCCTCATGTTCCTGCACCAATACGGAACCGGTCGCTACGTGGTACGCACGCTGAATGTTCGCATTGCGACTTTCATCAGCCAAAGCTGAAAGCTTTTCCAATGCTCTATGTGAGATTTCGATTTTTCCCAGTGCTGCACTCCGAATCGCCCGAAATTCCAGAATCTTGGCGCGTTCTTCCCCAATATCCGACTGTGAGATTTCCTCTCCGTGCGGCAATGCAGTTTCAGCCTTATCGATAAATCGAAGCGCCTCACTATCATCGGTTTGGTACATGGCAGTCAGTCGGTAAGCTTGGGCTTGCAGTTGGCCCAGGTGCACATCACGCGCGTGCTCGGCAACTACCTCAAATGCACCGGTAGCTCTGCTATGCTTTCCTTCACGGACATAAGTCAGAGCCGACTGAAGCTCGTACCTGATCCTTTCGCTGGCATTTGCAGCATCGCGAACCGCGACAGTATATTCTTTGCGGGCGGTCTCTTCGTCTCCCATCAATGCGTAGGTGTCAGCAATACCCACCTGAGCAAGGGCAAAACTGGGGTCCATTTTCAGCGCAGCCCGGTAGTGGTCAAGCGCACCTCGAAAGTTGCCGCCCTTCCGCAGGATTTCTGCATAGGAACTTTGTGGGTTTGGTTCGTTGGGGAGCACAGTCAGGCAACGTTCCATGGCGGCAAATGCATGCTGGAAATCGCCGATAGCAGCGTAGGTATAGGCTAAGTGATTCAGCGCCGGAGGGTAGTTTGGGTCGAGGGTGAGTGCACGCTGCAGCAACTCTCTGGCCCGGTCGTAACTCCCCTGACGCATCAGCCAATCGGAGGCAATGTACAGGAGCCATTTGTCTTTGTACTTTGCCACAAGATCGTTCATAGCAGCTATGCTGGCGACATATTTATCCTCGCGGGCATTGACCATCCACTTAATGAGAAGCCGTTCCCCCGGGGTCACGGAGCCGGCTAATCTCTTGGCCTTGAAACGGGCAGTGCTTTCCTCCCTGGGGTCCTTGCTGGTAAACGAAATGAATGCCTGGATTACTGCACAATTAGGGTCTTTTTCGGCAGCCGAACGCCAACTTTGCAAGGCGGCTTCTGTTTTCTGATTTACAAAGTTGGCTATGCCCTTCTCGAACAAGTTCCTCGCAAGCAAGGAACGCGTGCTAAGGGGAATTGTTGAAGAAGGCATTTTGTTAGAACGTGGAATGCCCTGAGCGCCTGTGGGCTTTGCCCAAGAAAGCACACATATGAACAGGAAAAATACGCTGAGAAAGGAGTCCCGAGTCTGCATCAGGTGTCGCGATGTCCTTCGCAATTATCAGCAGCCTAGCATGAGGGTAGCGCCCATTCAGGTTACCGGGGTCACGTCAGGAATGAATCAGGTTACCGCAGTCACGTCAGGCATGAATCCCAAGGGAGCGACGATCTTGGAACCCCACCCTTCAAAAAAACAAAGGGTGGGTGAGTGTAAGGCCGGTTTACGTCAATTACGTGTGATGTAATACCGCTGAGGTAACAATTATGAGCCGGGTAAATTTCCTCGCTCTTGCAGTCATCGCGGTGATTGCATTTTTCGCAAGTTCGATCTGGTACAGTCCTCTTCTGTTCGGACGGCAGTTTTTGGAACTGAGCGGCACCACCGCCAGTCCTCACCCAAGCGCACTGAAAGCGCTGTGTGAGCTTCTTCGTACGTTCGTCCTTGCCTACGTGATTGCCCGTCTCGTTCCTCGTCTCAACGTCACCGACTGGAAAAGTGCGTTAGGATTGGGCCTTTGGCTGTGGGTTGGCTTTCCTGTCATCCTCCTGACTGGCTCGATGCTCTGGCAGAACGTGCCTTGGCAGCTGGCGGCGATCCATTCCGGTGACTGGCTTATAAAGCTGCTCTTGATACCCGTCGGCCTGGCACTCTGGCCGAAGCGAACCCGCACGCGTAGTGTCTGAAATTTAGGATCTCGTGCCGGTAAGTGTTGAAACATCCCCATAGCACTCGTCGACAGGTCAATGTGCGGTGTGAGCGTGACGGTATCGGGGTCTTGGACAAGAGCGAAGGGCTCCAAGCCCGCCAGCCACACGGGTCCTTTGAGGTCTATCATCGCAAGAGAGTCGGGCATCTGCCCGCGAGGTCAACCATGAAGCTAATCCCCAGTTTGGCCCTTCTTCTGGCTTTGTCTCCCCTTGCGCATGCCGCAAGTCAAACACAGACTTTCCCGACTTCGTCCGGGCCTGTACAGATCACGCCTCTGAATCACGCCAGCACGCTGATCGAGGCGGGAGGAAAGGTCATCTACCTTGATCCCGCCAAACCTGTGAAGTTCGCCGGCCAGCCGAAGGCCGACTTGATTCTGATCACCGACATTCACGGCGACCACATGGATCCGGACGCGGACAGGGAAATCACGAAGAATGGAACAGAGATCCTGGCGCCGCCCGCCGTGGTGCAGACCGTAACCACCGCCAAACCCATCGCCAACGGAGAAACCAAGACCTGGGAGAATTGGACTATTGAGGCGATCCCGGCCTACAACCTGAAGCGCGGTCCTGCCCCCGGGAAGCTTTTCCACGACAAAGGACGCGGCAATGGCTACGTCCTCACTTACGGCGGCAAGCGCTTCTACTTTTCAGGTGACACCGAAGGCGTGGCCGAGATGCGCGGGCTCAAGAATATCGACGTGGCTTTTGTGTGCATGAATCTGCCCTATACCATGCCACCGGACGAGGCGGCTGAAGCGGTGAAAGCATTTCACCCGAAGATAGTTATCCCCTATCACTATCGCGGCTCCGATCTCGGAGTATTTCAAAAAGGACTGGAAGGAACCGGCATTGAAGTCCGGCTGCTGGACTGGTATCCGAAGTAGGGCGTGAAGATTTGACGGCCTTGCGAAACGCTGCAAGCCTGGGTTGCCAACACTGTCGCGAATGGGACTGTTTCGAAGATGTAGGCGGCAAAAACGTGTATTGTTCAAAGAGTTGTAGGGAATAAAGACCCCAGCTCTCGTTCCAGTAGGTAAGACTCGATTAAGAATCGTCCCTTAGCCCGGCTATGCCTTTTAGTCCTGCCCCACTCGAGGACTTGGAAGGAAGGGATAAAGATGAAAGCGACAGCAAGTGTCGCATCATCGCTGAGTCCGCTAGTAGACCATGTGGTCATCATCATCAAGGAAAACCACACCTACGACAACTATTTCGGCACCTTCCCGCATTCGGAGGGCGATAACCAACTGGGCACGGCGCAGAATCCTCCATCCGGCGATCCGAACCATCGTCATGAAACGTGGATCAAGCGTGATACAGAGCGGCGGTATCGGGCGCAATACCGGGAGGCGGATATTCCTTGCTATTTTGCTCTGGCGCGCCAATACACGCTATGGGACCACTTTTTTTCAGAAGTAGCGGGGCCCTCGACGCCCAGCCACCTCATGCTGATAACGGCGGATTCTCCCGTAATCAACAATCCTCCCTTCAGCTCGACGCCAAAGAATTTATACGATTTGAAATCATTTCCGCTCGCATTGCAGAAAGCAGGACTTACCTGGGGCAACTACGGCGGATACGCGTTTCACTACATCCGCGAGCTAGCCGCACTTCCCGGGAATCACACCCGTGATTTGTTTGCCCATCAGGCAGCGGCAGGCCAGCTACCCTCCGTCTCGTGGGTTTACGGGGACGGTAATCCCGCCTATAGCGAACATCCGATACAAAACATTACACTCGGTTCGGAATGGACTGCCCAGCAGATTCAGGCGATTGTGGATGGCGGTTTGTGGCCGCGAACGGTCGTTTTTGTTACATGGGATGATTGGGGCGGATGGTACGACCAC
>QIAP01000228.1 GCA_003225075.1 Acidobacteriota bacterium
GGGGCGAGCCGGCAGAGCCGCGTACCGATATCTGGGCGGCTGGAGCGGTGCTGTATGAAATGGCCACCGCCCATCGGCCGTTTGAAGCTGTAGTGTCGGCCACCCTGGCCGGCGACATCCTCTACAAATCTCCGCCGGCACCTCGGAATTTGAGGCCAGGGCTCTCCCCCAAGGTGGAAGCTGTAATCCTGAAGTGCCTGGAAAAGGAACCTGTCAGGCGCTACCAGTCCGCGCGCGAGCTGCAGACAGACCTGGAATCTCTGAGTACTGGCAAGACCCCAGTTGCCGCCCGGCGATCGTGGGTGGCGCTCGCGACCGCAGTCGTTGTGGTGTTCGTTTGCCTTTTTGCAGCCACTGCGTGGTATCTGCTGAGAAAAAGGGCCGTCGGCTCGACCGTTTCAACAATTCCGGCACGACGTTCAGTCGCTGTGCTGGGCTTCAAGAATCTTTCAGCACGCCCTGATAAGGGCTGGCTCTCGACTGCACTGGCCGAAATGATGACAACCGAGCTTGGAAGCGGTGGGTATCTGCGGACGATTTCCGGTGAAGTTGTCGCGCGAATGAAGCACGACCTCTCGCTTCCTGACGAGGATAGCTACGCGCCCGACACGCTAAGGCACATTCGGACAAACATTGGCAGTGACTACGTCGTGACCGGCTCATATCTCGCCTTGGGTAACGGGCAAGTCCGCCTGGATCTGCGCCTCGAAAATGCTGATAAGGGCGAGGTGATGGAATCGATTTCCAAAAGTGGAAGTGAGGACCAGATCAGCGGTCTGGTAGATAGCATCGGCACTGTCCTGCGCCAAAAGCTTGGCGCAGGAAGCGTTACCACGGCTGAAGCGGCGACCGTGCACGCCACACTTCCATCGAATCCAGAAGCTGCGCGTCTCTATTCGGAAGGGCTCACGAAGCTGCGCTCGTTTGACGACCTGACAGCGCGCGACTTGTTGCAGAAGGCAATCGTTGTTGAACCGAATTTCCCGCTGGCCCACTCGGCGCTGGCGAGCGCGTGGTCTGGCTTGGGTTATGACGCGAATGCCAAAGAAGAAGGAAAGAAGGCTTTTAACCTCTCTAGTAATCTAGGCCCCGAGGAGCGGCTCTGGGTCGAAGGCCAATATCGAGAGACAGGTAAGGAATGGGACAAGGCAGTAGAAGTCTATCGCGCTCTTTTCCATTCTTTCCCCGATAACATCGACTATGGCTTGCGACTCGCCAATGCTCAGAACTCTGCGGACAAGCCTAAGGATGCCCTGTCCACGGTGGAAGTGTTGCGCAAGCTACCGCTAGAGGCGCGGGATGACCCACGCATCACCTTGACGGAAACCCGATCAGTAATTTCTCTCGGCGAGTTTCAACGGGCCCAGATTACAGCCGCGAAAGCTGTCGAAAAAGGGGAAGCCCAAGGGGCAAGACTGGTCGTTGCGAGAGCACACTTGTGGGATTGCTGGGCATCGATAAATCTAGACCAACTGGACCGCGCAACGGCAAGTTGCGACGCAGCGAAACGAATTTATGCTTCTGCAAATGATACCAAGGATACGTTGAGGGTCCTGACCTCCATGGCTACCGTTCTCCTTTCCCGAGGGGATTATGCTGCGTCCCAAAAGATCTATGAAGAGGTGCTGGTGGGCGCCCGCAAAATCGGCAACCAGAACTTGGCAGCGGTATCGCTTGGTAATATCGCAATTGCGCTCGATATCCAAGGTGATCTTGTTGGAGCGAAAAAAAACGTCCAGGAGGCACTCACGATTTTCCGTAAGGCTGAGACAAAGTCCTCAGTCGCTTACTTTTCAATGTCCTTCGCGGATGTCCTCTATAACCTTGGCGACCTGAGGGGGGCAAAGGCGAAGCTGGAAGAGTCGGTGGAGATGAATCGTGAAATTGGCGACAAACGCACGATGGGATTCGCAATGTCCGAACTAGGATCAATATTTTCGGCTTTGGGAAACCTAGCTGAGGCACGTCGAAAAAACGAAGAGGCCCTGGCCATCTGGACTGAACTTGGCAACAAAGTGTTTGTGGAAAATACCCAACTTGACCTTGCCGATCTCTTAACCGAGGAAGGCAATCCAGGGGAAGCCGAATCTCTCGCCCGCGCGGCCCTCAGAGGATTGGCAACGGAAAAGGGACCTGCTGATAATCAGGCTGGGGCACGCAACGTGCTGGCACGCGCGTTGCTGGCGCGCGGAAAGGCCGAAGATGCGCAGAGAGAAATCACCAGTGCCGCAGAGACCGCGGCAGCGTCCCAGAATCGTGCCCTTCGTCTGCAGCTGGCCATCACCTCTGCACGAGTGGCCGCGACTTTGGGCGAACCTTCCCACGCGAAGAGGAGTCTCGACACTACGATAGCGGAGGCGAGGAAATACGGCTTTGTGCCCCACGAACTCGATGCGCGACTCGCTCTCGGCGAAATCGAGATGCGGTCCCGCCAGACCGCGGCGGGTCGTGCCCGCCTGGAAGCTCTCGAGAAAGACGCTACCGGAAAGGGCTTCCTCCACATCGCCCAAAAGGCCAGCGCTGCAATGAAGGGGGCCCAGAATAGGTAATTGCAGCCTGGGCGGTTCTGAGAACTCACCAGACTTTCCAGTTCGCCTTGTTCACCTGGATGGACGGGCGATCGCGTAGAAATCAGCTTTTTGCAATCAATCATCCGGATCCTTTCTGCATCACGCCCGAGTGTCGGAAGTTATTGTAGGGTGTCCTCAAAAATCATGTTTTCGAGAACTTCGGGCTGCCGGATAGCCGGACCGACGCGCGTGATTGAGATGGGATCTAAATGAGCCGCACGGTTGTTGTCTCGCGTAACGATCACCGGCCCGCAAGCGCCAAGCCGCACTCTCATTCGAGCCACCAGGCGATAACTCCCGGTTTTGTCGGCTTGTGGATCGTAATGGATTACGGCAAACAGGAAGTTGGCCGCTAAGGAGAGCGGATCGGTACTGGGAACCCCGGTGACGTAACGTTGATTGTGTAAAAAGCGAGAGGGTGTAAG